>NZ_JBSGUP010000861.1:0-2959 GCF_053607985.1 Streptomyces sp. NPDC055078 | reverse complement strand
TTTCAATTCCAACTCAAAATTCATCAGCTCACCACATTTGCTTTTATTGTAATGAAGTGCCGGCGCGAATAGTTAGGCAAGATCGACTCGATTTCATAAGCTTTTTCACGAAAGATGATTCGCATATGCTCGTCTATGTCCTTCGCGATGATCGTCTTCATGATCTCGCTGGTGCCGCCGTAGATGCGGTTGACGCGGTTGTCCGCGTACAGGCGAGCGATCGGGTACTCGTTCATGTAGCCGTAGCCGCCGTGGAGCTGGACGCAGGCGTCGAGGACCTCGTTCTGTACCTCGGCCGACCACCACTTGGCCTTGGCGGCGTCCACCGCGCCGAGTTCCCCGGCGACGTGCGCGGCCACGCACTGGTCGACGAACGCCTGGGTGACCTCGACGGACGTGACAAGCTCGGCCAGGCGGAACTTGTTGTACTGGAAGGAGCCGATCGGCTGCCCGAAGGCGCGGCGCTCCCGCGCGTACTCGATCGTCTCGTCGAGGATCTGGGCGGCGTGGGCGATGTTCGTCACCGCGGCGCCGATTCGCTCCTGCGGCAGCCGCTCCATCATGTGCGCGAAGCCGCGGTCCACCTCGCCGATGACGTTTCCGGCGGGCACGCGTACTCCGTCGAAGAACAGTTCGGCGGTGTCGGCCTCGTGCTGCCCGGCCTTGTCCAGCTTCCGGCCGCGTTCGAAGCCCGGCATCCCGGCCTCCACCACGAACAGGCTGATGCCCTTGGCCCGCTTCTCGGGGCTGGTGCGAGCGGCGACGACGACGAGGTCCGCGCCGAAGCCGTTGGTGATGAAGGTCTTGGAGCCGTCGAGGATCCAGTCCGATCCGTCCCGTACGGCCGTGGTGCGCAGCGCCGCGAGGTCGGAACCCGCCGAGGGCTCGGTCATGCCGATCGCGGCGACCAGCTCCCCCGAACAGAAGCGCGGCAGCCAGCGCTCACGCTGCTCGGGGGTGGTCAGCTCCACCAGGTAGGGCGCGACGACCTCGGAGTGGATCGTGAAGGAGGAGGCGAAGGCCAACGACAGCCTGGCCAGCTCCTCACTCCATACGGCACTGAACCGGTAGTCGCCCGCACCACTGCCGCCGTGCTCCTCCGGCACCAGCAGCCCCAGCAGACCCTGCTTGCCGGCCGCCAGCCAGGCCGAGCGGTCGATGGACCGCTGCTGGATGAAGTGCTCCTGCCGTGGCCGCAGCTCACGGTCGACGAACCCGCGGACAGCGGCCCGGAAGTCGTCGTGATCGTTGTCGAACAGGGTGCGTCGCATGGGTGGCTCCTGGGCGCGCGGGCAACAGAAAACTAAGCGCTTGCATAGTTACTATGCAAGCGCTTAGTTTGCGGGCGGTGCCGCTCCTCGTCAACCCCCGGCAGGAGAACTCGTCAACCCCCGGCAGGAGAAGAGGCCGCCCTTCGCCCGCGACACCGGGGAGGCCGGGCGTCCCTTCGAGGCCCCGCCGAATCGGCGGACCGGGATGCGCGGCATGCCCCGGGGGAGCGCACCCCGGGGCCTATGGCCGGCGCTGCGGTGGGTGGAGCTAGCGGAGCCCGTTGGCGATCGCGGTCACCAGCTCACCGTCGTCGGTGTCGCCGCGGAGGTCGGAGAGGAACGCGCCGCCCAGGCCGTACTGTTTCGTATAGGCCGCCTTCTCGGCGATCGAGACCGGGGTGTCGTAGGACCACCACTCGGTCCCGCAGTGGGAGTATGCGGAACCGCCGTCCACGTGGGGCCCCGGGCACCTGGTCTTGACGGTGCGATAGGACTCCATGCCCCTGCCCAGGGTGCCGTAGGCGGGTCCGGTGGCCCAGGAGCCCGGCTGGGGGCTTGAGACGCCTTCCCATCTCCGGGCGTGCGAGGGGACGCCGAAGACGATCTTGTTGGGGTGCACCCCCCTGCCCGCCAGACGCAGATAGGTCAGGTGAGCGGTTTGCACATCCCACATCGCGCCGCCGTGCAAGCCGGAATGCATGGCCGTGTTGCGGTGGCTGGTGGGGCGGGCGTAGTCATAGGACTTCACGTTGAGCAAGTCGAGGTACCGGGCGGCTCCCGTGTAGTCGGCGCTGTTGAAGACCCGGCTGACGCTGCCGTGGATCGTCGCGGTGAGCAGCTTGTCTCCCAGCGCGGTGCGGGACGCCTGCGCCAGTGTCCTCAAGGCGGCGGGACCGCCGGAGTCACAGCTGCCGGTCACGGAGCAATCGGCGGGGAGCTCCCAGTTCAGGTCGATGCCGTCGAAGACGTCCGCCCACTGGCGGTTGTTGATCATGTAGGCACAGGACGCGGCGAACGCGGCCGGGTCCTTGAGGGCCTGCGGGAATCCCGCTGAATACCGGCTGCCGCCGAAGGACCACAGAATCTTGAGGTGGGGATGCAGCTTCTTCAGCTTCCGCAGCTGGTTGATGTTGCCGCTGACCGCCTGGCCGAAGGTGTCGCGCTCGCCGTCCACACTGTGCTCGGCGGGGACGCTGCGCTGCAGTGCCCGGTAGGGATCGCCGAAGGTGCACTTGCCGTTCTGGATCTTGCCGGACGCGTAGGTGAGATGGGTGAGCCTGGCGGCGGTTCCGCTGGTCACCAGATTCTTGACCTCGAAGTTCCGCGGCCCCTCGTCGTCTTCGGGGAAGACTCCCATGGTGACGGCTTTCGCGGGCGGCGCCGGGATCGTGCCCGTGGTACGGGCCGTGATGGAGGCGCTCGCGGGGCTCTCCACCCCGTTGTCGTCCACGGCGACCACATCGAAGAGGTGTTCCGTCCCCGTATTGAGCCCGGTGGCGGTGAAGCTTGTCTCCGTCGTGGTTCCCCAGGTGCTCTCGCCCACACGAACCGTGTAGGAGGCGATGCCGTCGGGTGCGGTCGAAGGGGACCAGCTGATCTTGATGGTGGTGCCGGTGATCTCAACGGCCCTGAGATCACCGGGCGGGGTGGGCATGTCCGGGCCGGCCGCCGCCGCGGCCGCTCTGCTC
>NZ_JBSGUP010000860.1:0-2962 GCF_053607985.1 Streptomyces sp. NPDC055078 | reverse complement strand
ATGCGTACCCGACCGGGGTATCCGATCCTCAGTGGAGGGCGGAGCTTTTCGCGAACTCCTCGGTGAAGGCCGCCGTGAACGCCTTGAGATCGCCCGGCTTCCTGCTGGTGATCAGAGTGTTCGGCCCGTGGTGGCAGACCGTGACCCGCTCGTCGACCCAGATGCCACCCGCGTTGCGGATGTCCGTGCGCAGACTGGGCCATGAGGTGAGCCGCCGCCCGGTCAGCACATCGGCCTCGACCAGGGTCCACGGTGCGTGACAGATCGCCGCGACCGGCTTGCCCGCCTCGAAGAAGGCCCCCACGAACGCCACGGCCCGCTCGTCCATCCGCAGCGCGTCCGGATTGGCGACCCCGCCGGGGAGCACCAGCGCGCCGAAGTCGTCCGCCGACGCGCTGTCCACGACCTCGTCCACAGGGAAGGTGTCCGCCCTGTCGAGATGGTCGAACGCCTGGATCCGGCCGGGCCGCGTCGACACCAGGGACGGGGTGTCGCCCGTGGCCAGGACCGCCTGCCACGGATCGGTCAGCTCGATCTGCTCGGTGCCGTCGGGCGCCACCAGAAACGCGATCCTCATCAGTACTCACTCCTTCACCACCGCCCGGCCGGGCGGGCCGGGCGTTCGGATGTCCGCCGCGCGCCGGGCCGGACCGGGTGGCCTCCGCCGACCTCGCCATCGCCCCGGCACCCGCACCGCACTCGCCGTACTCCCTGCGCCGCCGTACTCCCTGCTCCTGCCGTACTCCTTCCGCTGTCGTACGTGTCGCGCCGCCGTGTGTCCGGTCGCCGCGGGGGCTCGCCTGACGAGTTCCGCAGTACCCCTACTCGGCGCAGGCATGCGCGCCCAGGCGCGGGTGGCGCATGTCCGGCACCGCCCCGGGTACCCGCAGAGGACCAATCGTCCAGCCGCCCGGGGCCGGTGGTGTTTGACGCCCGGGGGCACGGGCACCCGGAAGGCCCTTCGCCGCGACCGTTTGCGGACCGCCCGCAGGCCGCCGGAGGACCCGTACACCCCCGTGCTCACCGGAGTCGATCGTGAATCGTTCCCGTGTCGTCGTGGCCGGAACCGGATGCGCCGGATTCCGGGCCGCTCCGGCAGCCCGCTCGGCTGGGCCTCGTCCGTTCCCGGTCCTCCCGCTGGACAGCTCCTGCTCCGTCAGGCTGGACAGCGCGTCGCCGGAACTGGCTCGCGTCCCCGGCGGCCCCCCGCACCCGGGCGGGCGCGGCCGGACCCGTCCCGGCGATCGTGTCAAGGAGCAGTGATATGCGAAACGGACAACTGGCCGAACTGGGCCAGCAGTTGCGCGTCGACGCGGTGCGTGCCGCCGACGCGGCCGGGTCCGGGCACCCGACGTCGTCCATGTCGGCCGCCGATCTGGCCGCCGTCCTGCTGGCCCGCCATCTGCGCTACGACTTCGGCCGGCCCGCCCACCCGGGCAACGACCGGCTGATCCTCTCCAAGGGACACGCGTCCCCCCTGCTGTACGCCCTCTACCGCGCGGCCGGAGTCGTCGACGACGCGGAACTGCTCACCTTCCGCCGCCGGGGCAGCCGGCTCGAAGGACACCCCACGCCCCGGCTGCCGTGGGTCGACGTGGCCACCGGCTCGCTCGGCCAGGGGCTGCCCATCGGGGTCGGGATGGCCCTGGCGGCCAAGCGGCTCGACCGGGTCCCGTACCGCGTCTGGGTGCTGTCCGGTGACAGCGAGATGGCCGAGGGTTCGGTGTGGGAGGCCGTCGAGCACGCCGCGTACGAACAGCTCGACAATCTGACACTGATCATCGACGTCAACCGGCTGGGGCAGCGCGGTCCCACCCGCCAGGGGTGGGATCTGGACGCCTACGCCCGCCGCCTGGGCGCGTTCGGCTGGCACACCATCGAGATCGACGGCCACGACGTCGCTGCGATCGACTCCGCCTTCCAGGAGGCCGCCGCCACGGCCGGGCGGCCCGTCGCCGTCATCGCCCGCACCCACAAGGGACACGGAGTAGGTGACGTGGAGGACCGGGAGGGCGCGCACGGCAAGCCGCTGCCCGACGCCGGCAGGGCGATCGAGGAGCTGGGCGGCCCACGGTTCCTGACCGTCGACGTGGCATCGCCCCCGGCGACTCAGGTGCACCACGAGTCCCCCTCCGATCAGCCACCGATGCCCGGCTACGGAGTCGGGGACGTGGTCGCCACCCGCGATGCCTTCGGGGACGCGCTCGCCGCCCTCGGCTCCCTGCGCCCGGAGGTTGTCGTGCTCGACGGGGAGGTCAGCGACTCGACCCGCAGCGCCGCCTTCGCCAAGGCGCACCCGGACCGCTTCTTCGAGTGCTACATCGCCGAACAGCAGCTGGTGGCGGCGGCCGTGGGGATGCGGGCGCGCGGCTACATCCCGTACGCCGCCACCTTCGCCGCCTTTCTGACGCGCGCTCATGACATCGTGCGGATGGCGGCCGTCAGCGGGACGCCGATCAATCTCGTCGGCTCGCACGCGGGCGTGTCCATCGGCCAGGACGGCCCGTCGCAGATGGGACTCGAAGACCTCGCGATGTTCCGCGCGGTCCACGGCAGCACCGTGCTCTACCCCTGCGACGCCCATCAGACCGCCCGGCTGGTCGCGGCGATGGCCGACCTCCCGGGCATCGGCTATCTGCGCACCACTCGGGGCGGGACACCCGTGGTGTACGGACCGGACGAGGACTTCCCGGTCGGGGGCTCCAGGGTCCTGCGGTCGAGTGCGCACGACCGGGTCACCGTCGTCGCCGCCGGAGCCACCGTCCATGAGGCGCTGAAGGCCGCCGACCTGCCGGCGACCGCCGGTATCGGGATGCGGGTCATCGACCTCTACTCGGTCAAGCCGGTCGACACCGCGACCCTCCAGGAGGCGGCCGACGCCACCGGCTGTCTGATGACCGTCGAGGACCACCGGCCGGAGGGCGGTCTCGGCGACGCCGTCGCCGGGGCCTTCGCCGACGGC
>NZ_JBSGUP010000859.1:0-2967 GCF_053607985.1 Streptomyces sp. NPDC055078 | reverse complement strand
TCCCACGCGAGCACCGACTCATGCGCCCCGAGCCGGGTCAGCAGCGCACCGATCGCGTCACCGTCGCGGACGACCACCCGGTCCACCCCGCGCACCTCGCGCGCCTTCGCGGCGATGGAGAGCCGGCGGGCCGCGCCGACCAGGGCGAGGGCGGCCTCCGGGCCGGGGCAGGTGACCTCCAGCGAGGAGGAGCGGCCCGGCTCGGTCAGCGACCCGTGCGCGAGGAACGCGCCGCGCCAGGCGGCCTCCGCGTCACAGGTGGCGCCGGATACGACCTGCGGCGGCAGCCCCCGGATCGGGCGCCCCCGGCCGTCGACCAGCCCGGTCTGCCGGGCCAGCTGGTCGCCGCCCGCCACCACCCGTACGACATAGCGGGAGCCGCGCCGCAGCCCGCCGGGTGCCATCACCATCAGCTCGGAGCTGTGGCCGAAGATCTCCAGGATGTCCCGCTTCAGCCGGCGCGCGGCGATGCCGGTGTCCAGCTCCGCCTCGATCACGATCCGCCCGCTCACCAGGTGCAGCCCGCCCGCGAATCGCAGGATCGCCGAGACCTCCGCCTTTCTGCAGCAGGTCCGGGTGACGGGAAGCCGGGAAATCTCATCCTTCACCGCTGCCGTCATCGCCATGGGCCGATCCTTCCATGCATCCGAAAAATACGGTCGTACGCGGCGGCCAACAGCTCCGGGTCGTGCTTCGGATGTCCGTCGGGCGAGGCCACGGGCGCCAGCTCGACCGCGGCGCCGAGCCGCTTGGCGGCATCGGCGAGGGAATCGCGGTCGGGCACGGCGGCCTGATCGGCCAGCACCACGTCCAGGGCGAGTTTAGGCGCGTGTCGTCCCAAAACCTCCAAATGACGCTGCGGTGAAAAGCCTTCGGTTTCACCGGGCTGGGGTGCCAGATTGAGCGAGAGAACACGTCTCGCCTTGCTCTCCACCAGGGCATCAAGCAGTTCGGGCACCAGCAGGTGGGGGATCACCGAGGAGAACCAGGAACCCGGTCCGAGAACCACCCAGTCGGCGTCACGAACGGCGGCCACGGCCTCCGGTACGGCGGGCGGATCGTGAGGCACGAGATGCACGGACTGCACATCCCCGGGGGTGAGCGCGACGGTCGCCTGACCGCAGACGGTCTCCACCTCGTCCGGGCGGGCCGGGTCGTGTCCCCGTACGAGAGCCTGGAGCTCCAGCGGCACGGCGGACATCGGCAGCACCCGCCCGTGCGCGCCGAGCAGCCTGCCCACCAGGTCCAGGGCCTGGACATGGTCGCCGAGCTGCTCCCACAGGGCGACGATCAGCAGATTGCCGACCGCGTGCTCGTGCAGATCGCCCTGGGACTGGAAGCGGTGCTGGATCACCCGCGACCAGGTCTGCCCCCAGTCGTCGTCGCCGCAGAGCGCGGCCAGTGCCTTGCGCAGGTCACCGGGCGGCAGGACGCCCAGCTCCTCCCGGAGCCGGCCGCTGGAGCCACCGTCGTCGGCGACGGTGACCACGGCGGTGAGATCCCCGGTGATACGGCGCAGTGCCGCGAGCGAGGCGGAGAGCCCCATGCCGCCGCCGAGGGCGACGACCTTCGGCTGCGCGCCGCGTTTACGGCCCATGGGCACATGTGCTGACCTGCGCAGCCGCCGCAGACGCAGGGTGCGTCCGGTCACTCGCGCCCCATGTCCCGGTGGACGACTACGGTCTCGATGCCCGCCGACGAGAGCCGGGCGGCGAGCTTCTCGGAGGTGGCGACGGAGCGGTGCTTGCCGCCTGTGCAGCCGACCGCGATGGTCACATAGCGCTTGCCCTCGCGGCGGTACCCCTCGAAGATCAGCTGGAGCAGCTCGGTGTAGTGGTCGAGGAACTCCTTGGCGCCGGGCTGGTTGAAGACATAGTTCGACACCTCTTCGTTGACACCGGTGAAGGGGCGCAGCTCCGGGACCCAGTGCGGATTCGGCAGGAAGCGCATGTCGACGACGAGATCGGCGTCGACGGGCAGCCCGTACTTGAAACCGAACGACATCACCGTCGCCCGCAGCTCCGGCTCCTCGTCGCCCGCGAACCGGGCGTCCATCTTGGCGCGCAGCTCATGGACGTTGAGGCTGGAGGTGTCGATCACCAGATCGGCGTCGCCGCGCAGCTCGCGCAGCAGATCGCGCTCGGCGGCGATGCCGTCGACGATCCGGCCGTCGCCCTGGAGGGGATGCGGCCTGCGCACCGACTCGAACCGCCGGACCAGGGCGTCGTCGGACGACTCCAGGAAGACGATCCGCCGGGTGACCTGCTTGGCGTCGAGGTCGGCGAGGGACTCGCGGAGGTTGTCGAAGAACCGCCGTCCGCGGACGTCCACGACCACGGCGATCCGGGCGACATTGCCCTGCGAGCGGGCGCCCAGCTCCACCATGGTGGGGATCAGCGCGGGCGGCAGGTTGTCCACGACGAACCAGCCGAGGTCCTCAAGGCATTTGGCGGCCGTGCTGCGCCCGGCGCCGGACATACCGGAGATGATCACCAGCTCGGGGATGGCCGCCTCCGCGGCACCGCCGGGCTCGCTCGTGGTGCCCGTACTCACGTCTGCTGCTCCGTCTCCGTCGTGCTCGTTCATGTCGTACCGCCCCCGTCGTTCTCTTCCATGATCTCTCCTGTCGCCGTGTTCACGGCGGGGGCGGCCGGGGCCGCCCGGGCGAGGGCCACGACGACGGACTCCGCCGTCTTGCGGCCCATGCCGGGTACCTCGCAGATCTGCTCGATTGTGGCCCCCCGCAGCCGCTTGACCGAGCCGAAATGCTTGATCAGGGCCTGTTTCCGGGTTTCGCCGAGGCCGGGGACCGCGTCCAGCGGGCTGGTACGGATGCGTTTGGCCCGCTTGGTGCGCTGATAGCGGATGGCGAAGTCATGGGCGGTGTCGCGGACGCGCTGGAGGAGATACAGCCCCTCGCTGGAGCGGGGCAGGACGACCGGGTCGTCCTGCCCGGGCAGCCAGACT
>NZ_JBSGUP010000858.1:0-2979 GCF_053607985.1 Streptomyces sp. NPDC055078 | reverse complement strand
CCCGGAACCTGACCGGGGGCGCCCTTCTGTCATTCTCCGCCCTTGAGGCCGTAGCCCACGGCCTCAAGGGCGTGGGCCGCGCTCGCTGCTGGTGCTGTGACCGGGATGGTTCACCGTGGTGGGGAGACGGCTCACGGGACGAGCGCGGTCCGCGAGGTGAGTGATATTACTGGTTCATGCAGGAAGAGACCGCGCGGTCCGCGATCGACACGTTCATCTCCGCGTTCAACGCCTCGGACGACGGCTATGTGACTGCGCTGCTCTCCCAGGCCCTGACCTCGGACGTGGTCTTCTGGGGACCGTTGGGCCGCAGTGAGGGGATCGAGGCGGTCGAGCGGTTCGTGCTGGACATCCGGCGCCACCCCGCGGGGACCGGCACGATGGTGCGCTGTTCGGCGGTGGACATGCCGGACGAGTGGGCCCGGTACCAGTGGGTCTTCACGACGCCGGACGGAGGCCCCCGCCTGGCGGGAACGGACGTCGTCCATCTGCGGCACAGCCTCATCGACCAGGTCATCGTCTTCGCGGGGGAGATCGAGCCGTCCGCCTCCTGAGTCGTTCTCCTCTGGCGCCGTCCTTCTCCTGAACCGGCCCCGTTCGTGGCGCCGTCCGCCCCGACGGATGCCCTTCTCGCTTCGGACGTCACCGCACATCCAACCGCCACGACGACCAACCCGGCGAACCTATGCGGTCACAGCACTAGATGCGCACCTGTACGGCGCGGGAGAGGCGGTCGTGCAGTCCCCGCCCGTCGCGGTCCCAGATGAGGGCCGGAATGGCGAGGCAGAGCAGCACACTGCGTACAGCGACCCGGACGATGCCCAGCCGCCCCTGGTCCTCGGCGACGAGACGCAGCCCGAGGAGCCGCTTGCCGGGAGTGAAGCCGACGGTGCCCACGGTGACCACGTGGAGCGCGAGGAAGATACCGAGCGCGACGTTCGCGGTCTCCTGGCTCCCGCCCCCGCCGAACAGTCCGTTGGCGATGAGGAAGCAGAGCCCCCAGTCGATGAAGATGGCGCCGAAGCGCCGCCCGAGGGGGGCCATGGAGCCCGGTCCCGCCTCCGGCAGGCCGAGCCGCTTGCCCCGGTGCCCGAAGTCGACGCCCATCTCCTCGGCCGCCGCGCGGGGCCCGGAGAGCCACGATCCGATTGCTTGCCTGTTGTCCACCCGTCCACGGTACTGTGCCCGGCTTCCCGCCTTCGGACCGGTCCGGTCCCCTTCCGGTCCCGGCTCCGGCCGCTCGTCCAGCCGGTCGTCCGGGCGCTCGTCCGGGCGCTCGCCGGGGCGTCCAGGGGCCGTCATGCCCATGCCGTACGGAACGGTCGGGAGCCCTGTCCGCTCCGGCCCGGTTAACTTGTGCGAAACAATTGGGTCATGCTGGAGAAATCCCGTCTGCCTATGGTCGGGTCCTGCGTGTGCCACCGCACTGGCCTCACGACCGAGCTGCAACCCCGCCCGCCCGGGCCGGGAGTAGGAGGAGTTGGATGTTCCAGAACGCCGACGACGCGAAGAAGTTCATCGCCGACGAGGATGTCAAGTTCGTCGACGTCCGGTTCTGCGACCTGCCAGGCGTGATGCAGCACTTCACGATCCCGGCCGCGGCGTTCGACCCGGACGAGGAGCTGGCCTTCGACGGCTCGTCGATCCGCGGCTTCCAGGCCATCCACGAGTCGGACATGGCGCTGCGCGCGGACCTGTCGACGGCGCGCGTGGACCCCTTCCGCCGCGACAAGACGGTCAACATCAACTTCTTCATCCACGACCCGATCACCGGCGAGCAGTACAGCCGTGACCCGCGCAACATCGCCAAGAAGGCGGAGGCGTACCTCGCCTCGACCGGCATCGCGGACACCGCGTACTTCGGCCCGGAGGCGGAGTTCTACGTCTTCGACTCGGTGCGCTTCAACACCTCGGCGAACGAGGGCTTCTACCACATCGACTCCGAGGCCGGCGCCTGGAACACGGGCGCGGTCGAGGACAACCGCGGCTACAAGGTCCGCTACAAGGGCGGCTACTTCCCCGCCCCGCCGGTCGACCACTTCGCCGACCTCCGCGCCGAGATCTCCCTGGAGCTGGACAAGGCGGGCCTCCAGGTCGAGCGCCAGCACCACGAGGTGGGCACCGCCGGCCAGGCGGAGATCAACTACAAGTTCAACACGCTGCTGGCCGCGGCGGACGACCTGATGCTCTTCAAGTACATCGTGAAGAACGTCGCCTGGCGCAACGGCAAGACCGCCACCTTCATGCCCAAGCCGATCTTCGGCGACAACGGCTCGGGCATGCACGTCCACCAGTCCCTGTGGGAGGGCAAGACCCCGCTCTTCTACGACGAGCAGGGCTACGCGGGCCTGTCCGACATCGCCCGCTACTACATCGGCGGCATCCTCAAGCACGCCCCGTCCCTGCTCGCCTTCACCAACCCCACGGTGAACTCCTACCACCGCCTGGTCCCCGGCTTCGAGGCCCCGGTCAACCTCGTCTACTCCCAGCGCAACCGCTCCGCCGCGATGCGCATCCCGATCACGGGCTCCAACCCCAAGGCCAAGCGCGTCGAATTCCGCGCCCCTGACCCGTCGTCCAACCCCTACCTGGCGTTCTCCGCGCTCCTCCTCGCGGGCCTCGACGGCGTCAAGAACAAGATCGAGCCGGCCGAGCCCATCGACAAGGACCTCTACGAACTCGCCCCCGAGGAGCACGCGGGCGTCCCCCAGGTCCCGACCTCCCTCCCTGCGGTCCTGGACGCCCTGGAGGCGGACAACGAGTACCTCCAGGCGGGCGGGGTCTTCACCTCGGACCTGATCGAGACCTGGATCGACTACAAGCGCACGAACGAGATCGCCCCGATCCAGCTCCGGCCGCACCCGCACGAGTTCGAGCTGTACTTCGACATCTAGGCTGCCGCGCACGCGCGCGGACTCGGTGAACCCTCCGGCCCGTGGCCGGAAGCGCGATGAGGGCCGTCCGCCCCTGGATTCCAGG
>NZ_JBSGUP010000857.1:0-2994 GCF_053607985.1 Streptomyces sp. NPDC055078 | reverse complement strand
CGCGAGAACGAACCGGCCTCGGCCGGTTCGGCGGCGGCTGTCCGCCTCCCCCATGACTTCCTCACCGAACGGCTCGCGGGCACGGCGGCCACCGACCCCGGTGACGCGTCGGGCACCTGCTGGTACTCCACGGCGACCGGTGCGTACGACCCCGGTGTCCTGCGGCACATCGGTCTGGACGCCGCGCTGCTGCCTCCGGTGGCACCCACCGGAGGCACCCGGATCGGTTCGCTCACCGGCACCGCCGCCGCCGAGCTGGGGCTGCCCGCCGGTATCGCCGTCGCCGCCGGTACCGGCGACAACATGGCCGCCGCGGTCGGTCTCGGGCTCGGCGGTGCCGGACTGCTCGGGCATCCGGTGCTCAGCCTCGGCACCTCGGGCACGGTGTTCGCCGCGACCCGGACCCGGCCCGCGTCGGCGTCGGCGTCCGCCTCTGCGTCCATGCCTGCGCCTGCGCCTGCGTCGGGGTCTGCGTCGCTCACCGCCTTCGCCGCCGCCGACGGGACCTATCTCCCCCTGGCCTGCACCCTGAACTGCACGCTCGCCGTGGACCGGGTCGCCGCGCTGCTCGGCCTGAGCCGGGACACCGCGGAGGCGGGCGGCGAGGTCGTCCTGCTGCCGTATCTCGACGGAGAGCGCACCCCCGATCTGCCCGGCGCGTCCGGCCTGCTCACCGGACTGCGCCACACCACCAGCCGCCAGCAGGTGCTGGGCGCCGCCTATGAGGGCGCGGTCGTCACGGTGCTGCGCGCCCTCGACGACGTCCTGAGCGCCTGCGGCCTCGACCCCTCGGACGCGGACGTCGCCGCCCGCCCGCTGCGGCTGATCGGCGGCGGTGCCCGGGGCCCGTACTGGGTGGAGACCGTACGCCGGCTCTCCGGCCGCCCGCTGATCATCCCCCGGCAGGCCGAATTCGTCGCGCTCGGCGCCGCCGCCCTCGCGGCGGGAGCGGCCCTGGGCGCCGACCCGGTGGCGGTGGCGGGCGGCTGGGCGACGGGCGGTGCGGTGGAGCTGCCGGCCGTGGACCGGGACACCGCGACCTGGGGACGGGTCTCGGACGTACTGGAGCGGGCCCGGCCGGGGCTGCTCGGCTGATCACTCCCTCCGGGCCCCGCCGACCCGGCTTGATCCGCCTCCGTAGACTGCCTGGTACACCTGACCAACCTCCGCTCACCCGCGCGCGGTGAGAGGACGACCCACGCCTCGGGAGGCGAGCATGGGCACCCGTCGCACCTCACTGCCGGGAGTCGGTACGCAGTACGACTTCACGACCGAGGAAGGGCGTCACATCTCGGTCGTCGTCCACCACGACGGCCGAAGATTCCTCGGCTTCTACGACTCCGACGACCCGGACGCCTGTCTGCTGTCGGTTCCGCTGTCGTCGCACGAGGCGACGGCGCTGGCGCATCTCATCGATCCGGCACCGATCGACGCGGTGCGGACGGACGGCATCGACCTGGTCACCGAGCACATCCCGGTCGGCTCCCGGTCCCCGTACTCGGGACGGCTGCTCGGCGAGACCGAGGCGCGTACGCGGACGGGCGCGTCGATCGTCGCGGTGCTGCGCCGGACGAGCGCGCACCCGTCCCCCGGGCCCGACTTCCGGTTCGCCCTCGGCGACACACTGGTCGCGGTCGGCACCCGTGAGGGCGTCGACGCCCTCGCCGAGATCATCGCCGGAGGCTGACCGTGCATGACACAACCGCCCTGCTCATCGAACTCGGCGCGGTCATCCTCGGTCTGGGGCTGATAGGCCGGTTCGCCGGGCGCATCGGCCTCTCCCCCATCCCCCTCTATCTGCTGGCGGGACTGGCGTTCGGGACCGGTGGACTGCTGCCGCTGAGCGCGAGCGAGGACTTCGTCGCCGTGGGCGCGGAGATCGGCGTCATCCTGCTGCTGCTTCTGCTGGGCCTTGAGTACAGCGCGTCCGAACTGGTCGGCAGCCTCAAGACCCAGTACCCGTCGGGCGCGGTCGACTTCGTGCTCAACGCGCTGCCCGGCGCGGGGGCGGCGCTGCTGCTGGGCTGGGGCCCGGTGGCGGCGGTCGCGCTGGCCGGTGTCACCTGGATCTCCTCCTCCGGCGTCATCGCGAAGGTCCTCACCGATCTGGGACGGCTGGGCAACCGGGAGACCCCGGTGATCCTCGGCATCCTGGTGATGGAGGACCTGGCGATGGCGGTCTACCTGCCGCTCCTCACCGCGCTGCTGGCCGGTGTGGGCCTCGCGGGTGGCAGCATCACCCTGCTGATCGCGCTCGGTGCCGTCGGCATCGTCCTCTATCTCGCGCTCCGCCACGGCCGGCTCATCAGCCGGGCCGTGTCATCGGACAACCCGGAGATGCTGCTCCTGGTGGTCCTCGGGCTGACCCTGCTGGTCGCGGGGATCGCGCAGGAACTCCAGGTCTCCGCCGCCGTGGGCGCGTTCCTGGTCGGGATCGCCCTGTCCGGGGAGGTCGCCGAAGGCGCGCGCAAGCTGCTCACCCCGCTGCGGGATCTGTTCGCCGCGGTGTTCTTCGTCTTCTTCGGGCTGTCCACCGACCCCACGGCGATCCCCCCGGTGCTGCTGCCCGCACTGCTGCTCGCCCTGTTCACCACCGTCACCAAGATCCTCACCGGCTGGTACGCGGCCTCCCGGGCGGGCATCGGCCCGCGCGGCCGGCTCCGGGCGGGCGGCGCGCTCGTGGCGCGGGGCGAGTTCTCCATCGTGATCGCGGGCCTGGCCGTCGGTACGGAGCCGAAGATCGGCCCGATCGCCACGGCGTATGTGCTGATCCTGGTGATCCTGGGTCCGCTGGCGGCGCGCTGGACGGAACCGGCGGTGACCCGGATACAGCGGCGCCGGAACCGTTCGGGACCGCCTCCGGAGTGCCATGACGAGATCCTGCCGCCGACCGGGGCCACCCAGGAGCCCGTGATCGCGCCCTCCCCATCGGTGGGCGGGACCGAGCCCGTGCACAAGGCGTAGAACTTCGAGCCTCTCGGGTCTTTCGGGTCC
>NZ_JBSGUP010000856.1:0-2994 GCF_053607985.1 Streptomyces sp. NPDC055078 | reverse complement strand
CAGCGGGACGCCCGGCCCGGTTCCTGGTCCGGACACACAGCGGGACGCCCGGGGTCCCGGCTCCGGCCGAGGCCCGCGCTCCCAGCGGGACACCAGACCCGGCCCAGGCCCCCGGCCCCCGCGTTCACAGCGAGATGCCGAGCTTGGCCTCCCGTAGCCGCTCCACCGCCTCCTTGTCGCCCTCCAGGACCACCTGGGCGACCTCCTGGCGGCCGAACGCGAACAGCGTCAGCTCGCCAGGCTCGCCCGTCACGGTGACCACCGGGGCGCCCCGGTGGGCCACCACGGTCTGTCCGTCCGGGCGGCGCAGCACCAGGCCGACCGGGGACTTGCGGCCGAGCAGCCGGGCGGCCTTCTCCAGCCGCGCCCACAGGGCGTCCTCGAAGACCCGGTCGAGCGGCCGTGGCGTCCAGTCCGGCTGCGCGCGGCGCACGTCCTCGGTGTGGACGTAGAACTCGACGGTGTTCGCCGCCTCGTCCACCTGCTTGAGGCCGTACGGGGACAGCCGCGGCGGCCCGGTACGGATCAGCTGGATCAGCTCCTCGTAAGGCTTCGCCGCGAACTCCGACTGCACCCGTTCGAGCCGGTTTCTGAGCGCGCCGATCAGGATTCCGCCCGCTGCGTCCGCCCGGCGCTCGCGCACCACCACATGGGCCGCGAGATCCCGCGCGGTCCAGCCGTCGCACAGGGTCGGGGCATCGGGTCCCGCCGATTCCAACAGATCGGCGAGCAGAAGTCGTTCACGCTTCGCATGGGTCGACATATTCGCCAGCGTACGGCGACCGGGCCCGGTCCGCCCAGTGGAAGGGGACCGCCGCACTCCCGGGGCGCGGCACAATGGACACCATGACCACCCCGGCCAGCAGCAGTGTCCCCGCCGGCACCCCCGGCCCCGATTCCGCGCCGGGGCTCGGCCCCGCCCTGGCCGCCCGCCTCAAGCGCGGCGCCGACGGGCTCCTCCCGGCCATCGCCCAGCAGTACGACACCGGAGAGGTGCTCATGCTCGGCTGGATGGACGACGAGGCCCTGCACCGCACCCTCACCACCGGCCGCTGCACCTATTTCTCCCGCAGCCGCCAGGAGTACTGGGTGAAGGGCGACACCTCCGGCCATGTCCAGTACGTCAAGTCCGTCGCGCTGGACTGCGACGCCGACACGATCCTCGTCAAGGTCGACCAGGTCGGTGCGGCCTGTCACACCGGGGACCGCACCTGCTTTGACGCAGGTGCCCTCCCGCTCGGCGAGTAGGGTCGGGCGGCATGGATCTGGAGACCTTCCGCAAGCTCGCCGTCGACCGGCGCGTCATCCCCGTCAGCCGTCGTCTGCTCGCGGACGGTGACACCCCGGTCGGGCTCTACCGCAAGCTCGCCGCCGAGCGTCCCGGCACGTTTCTGCTGGAATCGGCGGAGAACGGCAGGTCGTGGTCCCGGTACTCCTTCGTCGGGGTCCGCAGCGCCGGCACCCTCACGGAGCGCGACGGCCAGGCGCACTGGCTCGGCACCCCGCCCGTCGGCGTCCCCACCGACGGCGATCCGCTCGCCGCCCTGCGCGCCACCGTCGAGACCCTGCACACACCGCGTGACCTGGCCTCCGGGATGCCGCCCTTCACCGGCGGCATGGTCGGCTACCTCGGGTACGACATCGTCCGCCGGCTGGAGAAGATCGGCCCGGGCGAGCGCGACGATCTGCGGCTCCCCGAGCTGACGATGCTGCTGACCTCGGACCTCGCCGTTCTCGACCACTGGGACGGCACCGTCCTGCTGATCGCCAACGCCATCAACCACAACGACCTCGACACCGGGGTGGACGAGGCCCACGCGGACGCCGTCGCCCGCCTCGACGCCATGGAGCGCGACCTGGCCCGCCCGCCGGCCTCCGCTCCCGTCGCGCTGCCGCCGTCCGAGCTGCCCGAGTTCTCCGCGAAATGGGGCGGCGAGCAGTACCAGGACGCCGTCAAGGACATCAAGGAGCGCATCCGGGCGGGCGAGGCGTTCCAGGTGGTGCCCTCGCAGCGGTTCGAGACCCCGTGCGCCGCGAGCGCCCTGGACGTCTACCGGGTCCTGCGGGCGACCAACCCCAGCCCGTACATGTACCTCCTCCGCTTCGACGGCTTCGATGTCGTCGGCTCCAGCCCCGAGGCCCTGGTCAAGGTCGAGGACGGGCACGCCATGGTCCACCCCATCGCCGGGACCCGGCCGCGCGGCGCCACCCCTCAGGAGGACCAGGCCCTCGCCGACGAGCTGATGGCCGACCCCAAGGAGCGCGCCGAGCATCTGATGCTGGTCGACCTGGGCCGTAACGATCTGGGCCGTGTCTGTGAGCCGGGCAGCGTCGAGGTCGTCGACTTCATGTCCGTCGAGCGCTACTCCCATGTGATGCACATCGTCTCCACGGTCACCGGAGAGGTGGCCGACGGCCGTACCGCCTTCGATGTCCTGACCGCCTGTTTCCCCGCGGGCACCCTCTCCGGTGCCCCCAAGCCCCGGGCGATGCAGATCATCGACGAGCTGGAGCCGTCCCGGCGCGGGCTGTACGGCGGCTGCGTCGGCTATCTCGACTTCGCGGGCGACTCCGACACCGCCATCGCCATCCGTACCGCGCTGCTGCGCGACGGGACCGCGTATGTGCAGGCCGGGGCGGGTGTCGTGGCCGACTCCGACCCGGTGGCCGAGGACACCGAGTGCCGCAACAAGGCCGCCGCGGTACTCCGCGCCGTCCATACCGCCAACCGGCTGAGCGGCGGGACCCCCGGCCGTTGAACGGGAGCGGGGGCCGGTCGGACTGCGGCGGCGTGACGGCCGGTCGGACTGCGTCGGCGCGGACCGGCGGGAAGCCGCGGGCGTCCGGGAAACGCCAACCGGCTGAAGACCGCCGCACGCCGTAAGGGATAGTGGGGTATGTGAGTGCTGTTCCCGTACCCCAGCCCCGCGACCGGTCCGCCCGTGACGGCTCCCTCCGCGACAGCCGTTCAGCCGTCTCCGGCGGCGGGCGGCG
>NZ_JBSGUP010000855.1:0-3000 GCF_053607985.1 Streptomyces sp. NPDC055078 | reverse complement strand
GTGAGCAGCAGCACCCCCAGGGCGGCCCACTCGCTGGTGCCGGTGGTCGTCGGCTCCACGAAGCGGTTCTGGACGAGCATCTGCATGATCACACCGGAGACGGCCATCGCGGCAGCCGCGAGGACCAGCGCGAGTGTGCGGGGCACCCGGGAGATGAGGAACATCTCCCGGGCGTCGGGGTCGGTGAACAGCCCGCGGAGATCGATGTCGTATCCGCCGACGAACAAGGAGACGGCGATCAGGGCGAGGACACCGAGTGTGGCCAGTGGCAGGGGAATTCGGTGCATGGGGCTTCCGGGGCGGGTGGGAGTGCACGGCCGCCCCGCCCCCGTGGCGGGGGCCGGGGCCTACGGCGTGGAAAAGGCGTGGAAAAGGCGTGACAGGGGCCGTGGCGGGAGCCGTGGGAGGGGTCAGCGGGCCGCGTTGAACGCGGTAGACACCTGACCGAAGGCGTCGGTGTACGCCTGGATGCCCTCGGACAGATAGAAGTCGTCGGCCAGGTAGATGACCTGGTCCTTCGTACGGAACACGGTCTTGTCCCATGCCTCCATGCCGTCCACGAGCTTCTTCGCGGCGACGGCCTCGGCGCCCTCCTCGGGACCCACGGCGGCGTCCCGGTCCAGCACGATCAGCCACTCCGGGTTGAGCTTGGCGATCGTCTCGGGGGCGAGGCCCGAGTCGTTGTGCACGGAGGTGCTGTCCTCGCCCTCGGCGCTGAGCACGTTCTTCAGCTTCAGCGGCTCGGCGAGGCGCCCGATCCGGCTGGCGCCATTGTCGATCTTGCCCGCGCTCGCGACCCCGAGGAACACGCTCTCGCCCTTGGTGGCCGAGGCGGCCTCGGTCCGTGCCTTGTCCAGCGCGGCCACGATCTCCTTGGCCTTGTCCTCCTTGCCGAAGATCTTTCCGAGTGTCTCGGTCTGCGTCCTCAGCGAATTGACGTACCCGTCCTTGGCCTCGTCGGACGGGGCGACGTCGATCGTCTTGGCGATCTTGGCCAGCTTGTCGTGGTGGTCGGTGAACCGGTAGCCGCCGATGATCAGGTCCGGCTCGGACGCGTTGATCGCCTCGAACTTGGGCTCGCGGTGGTTGCCCGCGTCCTTGATTGAAGAATCGTTTCTCCAGTCATCGAAACCCTCCTTCGGCAGCAGCGACTTGGGCACCGCGACGGGCTTGATGCCGAACGCCTTGAGCGTCGCGAACGACGTGTTGTCCAGCGCGGCCACCCGTGCGGGCTCCCGGGGCACTTCGAGATCGCCCTTGGCGGTCGCGACGGTGACATTGCCCTGGCTCTTGCCCGAGCTTTTGTCCGAGCCGGAATCCTTGCCGGATTCCCCGCAGGCGCTCAGCGCCAGACCCGCGCACAGAACCGCACTGGTCACCACGATGGTCTTGCGAAAGCGATCGGAACGGCGCACGGCGGATGACTCCCAGGGGGCAGAAGGGCAGCCGGCATCGCACGGCGATGGGGCTGCGAAGAAAACTCGACTTTGCTTAGCCTAACCTAACTCTTGATCTGCTCATTGCCGGGCCGGGCCCCTGTCCGGCGACCGCCCGGCCGAGCGCGCCCTTCGGCCACCGCCCGCCATGCCGAAACCCCCTCGCCCGGTGGCGAGGGGGCTCGGTGCCGTGGTGCCGTGGTGCCGTGGTGCCGTCCAGGTATTGGCCGGTTCGTCGTACGGGGCGGATACGGACGGCCGGTTCGTCGTACGGCACGGTGACCCGCACGGGTGCGGCTCTGCCGCCTGGCCCTGGCGCGCGGCCGTGGCGTGTTGGTGGGGTTACGGGGTCGGTGTGCGGGTGGGTCGGGGGGCGGCCTTGGGGCCGGGTTCGGATTTGACGAACTTGAGGCCGATGACGCTGAGGATGATTCCGGCGAGGAAGACGCCCTTGAGGAGCGAGGCGGGTTCCTCGCCGGTCGCCATGGCGAACACGACGGTGAGAGCCGCGCCGATGCCGATCCAGACCGAGTAGGCCACGCTGATCGGGATCCGGGTCATCGCGTAGGCCAGTCCGGCCATGCTGAGGGCGAGACCGACGAAGAACACGACGGCGGGTACCGGCTTGCTCAGCCCGTCGGACAGGCCCAGGGCCGTGGCCCAGACCGCCTCGAACACCGCACTGATGAGAAGAATTGCCCAGGGCATCAGCTGACCGCCTTCAGTCCGACGACACATCCGATGAGACCCAGCAGCAGGAGCACCCGGGCCGTGGTGGCCCGCTCCTGGCCGGTGACCATGGCCCAGGAAGCGGTGAGCAGAGCACCGATGCCCACCCACACCGCGTACGCCGTCCCGGTGGGCAGCGACTTCATCGCCACCGCGAGTCCCACCATGCTGGCGGTCAGGGCGACGGCGAACACCACCACCGGACCCCGGCGGCTGAAATTCTTGGACTGGGCGAGCGCCGTGGCCCACACGGCCTCCAGCACCCCCGACACAACGAGAATCATCCACGCCATGACACAACCGACCTCTCTGTGGCCAGTCTTGTCGCTGAGCGGGTACTGATCCCTCGTCCGCAGGCCCCACTCGGGGCCTCACTCCCTGTATAGCACAGGCACACACCCTCATCCCCGCCCCGCACCGGTGATCCCCACCACCACCCCACACCCAGGGAACTCGCCGGACGCGGTTGCCGCGGGAGCGCGCTACTGGGTGAGGTCGAGTGCGGCCCGGATGATGCTGTCGGTGTCGATCCCGTGGTAGTGGTAGACCTCCTCCAGCGAGCCGGACTGCCCGAACCGGGTGACCCCGAGGGTGCGCAGCGGCACCTGGTGGATCGTGGCGAGGAAGGCCAGGGTGTGGGGGTGTCCGTCCAGGACGGTGACGAGCGGTGTCGCCCGGTCGGAGGGGAAGACCCGGTCCAGGATCCAGTCGGCGGCATCGTCCTGTCCGAGACGGGAGTTGAGCGCCCGGAAGAGCAGACCGGGGCTGGTCACACAGACGACATCGGCGATGATCCCCATCCGGTGCAGCCGGTCGGCGGCGGCCAGTGCCTCGG
>NZ_JBSGUP010000854.1:0-3001 GCF_053607985.1 Streptomyces sp. NPDC055078 | reverse complement strand
GACGAGGGCCTGCTGGGGTGCGCACCCGGCCGGACACGGGCCGGACGCGCACCCGGCCGGGTCCCTGCCCGGCCGATGCCCGCCCGACCGGCCCCTTACGCCGACCGGCGCCCATCACGTCCGGGTCCGTGTCCGGGTCCGTGTCCGGGCGGCGTCCGGGCGGCGTCCGGGCCGCCCGCGGACCGGTCCATGCCTGCCCCGGCACGACCGACGGCCGCCCGGTCCGGGACATCCGGGACATCCGGGGTGTTCGGGGGCGTCCGGGACGTTCGGGGGCGCTGCCTTCCGGTTCCATCCGTACGCGTACGACGGTTTCAGTTCACCCGGGCGCGCGGTCCCCGGCGGGAGTCAGGAACCGCCGTTGACCTTGGCCTCGGTCACCGCGCCCTCGGAGACGCCCCATTTGTCAACGATCTTCTTGTACTCACCGTTCTTGATGATCGCGTCAAGAGCGGACTTCAGGGCGTCACGCAGTTCCGTGTTGCCCTTGGCGACGGCGATTCCGTACGGGGCGGCGTCGACCTGCTCGCCGACGAGCTGGAAGTCGTTGCCGCCGCCCGAGGTCTTCACCGCGTACGCGGCCACCGGGAAGTCGGAGGAACCGGCGTCGCCGCCGCCGCCCCGCAGCCGGGTCTGGGCCTCCAGATCGTTGTCGAACGCCTCGATGGTGATCTTCTTGGCGCCGCACTTGGCGTTCTCGGCCTTGGCCAGGTCCTCGGAGACCGTGCCGCGCTGGACGACGACCTTCTTGCCGCAGAGGTCGGACCAGTTCTTGATGCCCTGGTCGTCACCCTTCTTGGTGTAGATGGAGACACCCGCGGTGAAGTAGTCGACGAAGTCGACGCCCTCGCCGACCTTCTTCTTGGTCTCGGAGTCGACGCCGTTCTGGCGGTCCTTGGTGTCCGTCATGGCCGACATGGCGATGTCGTAGCGCTTGGAGCGCAGCCCGGTGATCAGCGTGTCGAAGGTGCCGTTCTCGAACTCGAACCTCACCCCGAGCTGCTTGCCGAGGGCCTCGGCGATATCCGGGTCCAGGCCGATTGTCTTGCCCGAGTCGTCCTTGAACTCAACCGGCGGATAGGCGATGTCCGAACCGACCTTGATGACGCCCTTGTCCTGGATCTCCTTGGGCAGCTGATCCTTGAGCGCACCGCTCGCGGAGCTGGTGTCGCCGCCCTCGTCCTTGCTGGTCTGGTCGCCGCACGCGGTCAGCAGCATGGAGCCGGCGACCGCGATAACGCCCACCGCGGCGAACCGGGAGGTAAGGCGCATCCGGGACTTCGCGGGGGTCGTACTGCGCATGGAGCCTGCGGTCATGGTCGGAGTCCTCCGGCGTGTCTGTGAGCTGCCATTTCCTGGGTTGTATCCCGCTCGTGTACTCGTCTTCGAGTGTCACGACCTGGAGTGTTTTCGGCATCTTGCCATTCGGACGAGCCCATTCAGTCGGCCGGGCATGTCAAAATCAGGTAACGGGACACCCCCGCCCCCTCCTGGGCCGGTACATCACGACCGGACCTTTCACGGGGAATCATTCTTCCGGCCGGAAGATCTGCGGTCCACGGCGGCACGTGGACGGTGTGCAGGGCACGTAGCCGACGTGTCCTGACATCCGGCGACGAGTCTGCCCGGTATCGGGATATGGACTCGTCCTGAGCGGCCCCGGTCCGGTAAGAAGGACGTTTACACCCCTCATCCGGGGCTCAGGGCGCGTGTGCGGCGCGCCCGCGTGTCCGTACCACCCCTGCCGGGCGGGCCAACCGCCGACGCGGGGCACGGACACGGTGCCCGCCCACCCCTCCTCAACCAGGAGTGGAAACCCTCAACTGATGAAGACTTAAGGGGTCAACCCATGGCAGCGGAGATCGTCAATCCTCGCAGCGACAGCGGTACGGAGAGTGCTCCCGAGGAGCCCTTCGATCCTGCTTTCGCGCTGCACCGCGGCGGCAAGATGGCCGTCCGGGCCACCGTGCCGGTGCGGGACAGGGACGACCTGTCCCTCGCGTACACACCCGGCGTCGCCAAGGTGTGCAGCGCGATCGCCGAGCAGCCCGAACTCGTCCATGACTACACCTGGAAGTCGCAGGTCGTCGCCGTGGTGACGGACGGGACCGCGGTGCTCGGTCTCGGCGACATCGGGCCGGAGGCGTCCCTTCCGGTGATGGAGGGGAAGGCGATCCTCTTCAAGCAGTTCGGCGGGGTGGACGCGGTCCCGATCGCGCTCGCCACCAAGGACACGGACGAGATCATCGACACCGTGGTGCGCCTCGCGCCCTCCTTCGGCGGGATCAACCTGGAGGACATCTCGGCACCGCGCTGCTTCGAGATCGAGCGCAGGCTCCAGGAGCGGCTGGACATCCCCGTCTTCCACGACGACCAGCACGGTACGGCGGTGGTGACCCTCGCCGCACTGCGCAACGCGACCAAGCTGACCGGGCGCACCCTCGGTGAGCTGCGCGCGGTGATCTCGGGGGCGGGCGCGGCCGGGGTGGCCATCGCGAAGTTCCTGCTGGAGGCGGGGCTCGGCGATGTGTCGGTGGCCGACCGCAAGGGCATCGTCAGCCGGGACCGCGAGGACCTGAACCCGGTGAAGCGCGAACTGGCCGAGCTGACCAACAGGGCTCAGCTCACCGGCTCACTGGAGAGCGCCCTGGCCGGTGCGGATGTGTTCATCGGAGTCTCCGGCGGCACCGTCCCGGAGGCGGCCGTCGCGTCGATGGCCCCGGGCGCGTACGTCTTCGCCATGGCCAACCCGAACCCCGAGGTCCACCCCGATGTCGCGCGGAAGTACGCGGCCGTGGTGGCGACGGGACGCAGCGACTTCCCCAACCAGATCAACAATGTGCTGGCCTTCCCGGGGATCTTCGCGGGCGCGCTCCAGGTGCGGGCCTCCCGGATCACCGAGGGTATGAAGATCGCCGCGGCGAACGCGCTGGCCGATGTGGTCGGCGACGCGCTGTCGGCCGACTGTGTCATCCCCTCGCCGTTCGACGAGCGGGTCGCC
>NZ_JBSGUP010000853.1:0-3003 GCF_053607985.1 Streptomyces sp. NPDC055078 | reverse complement strand
ATCGAGGAGGGCCGCGAGGCGTTCCTCGCCAAGCGCCCGGCCGATTACACCCCTTGGCGCTGACACCCCGCCGACTGCGTCCCTTGGCGCTGACACACCCCCCGCCGTACCTGTCCGGGTGTCCGTCCGGCCGCCGTGTACGCATGGACGGCCGACTGGCGGACCCTTGTGCGACCGGACGGGCGCCGTCGAAAACACTGGTCACCACGGTGTCCGAGGGGCCGGTCCAGGAAAGCCTGCCAATCGGCAGTGAAACCTATTGACCTTCCGATCGTACGGGCATAACGTCTGGCCCCAACCGCCCCCCAGAGGGCGCCAGGTCCCCATTTCCCACGGCCCGAGAGCCGATCCCTGTCAGGGGGAGCCATGGATTTCCGCACCGCCGACTACGACCACCGCCGCATCGCCACACTCGACTACGAGGACGGCACACACCGGGAGATGCGGGCGCACTGCCCGGTCGCCCACAGCGAGAAACACGGGGGATTCTGGGCACTGACCCGGCACGACGACGTCGACCGGGCGACCCGGGACACCGCGACCTACTCGTCGCTGCCGACCGTGACGCTGCCGGCCGTGGGCGCGCCCAAACCGTTCATCCCGGTCGAGAGCGATCCGCCCGAGCACCAGAAGTACCGGTCGCTGCTCAGCGCGGTGTTCATGCCCCGGCGCATCGAAGGGTTCGAGGGCCGGATCCGCGAACACGCGCACCGCCTCATCGACGACTTCGCCGGCGGCGAGGCCGACCTCGCCGCCGACTTCGTCTTCCCGCTGACGGCCCGGGTCATCACCTGGTTCCTCGGCATCCCCGACGACGACGTCGCACGCTTCAGCTCCTGGTCGCTCGGTCTGGTCACGGTGGCCGACCCCGCCGAGGAGATGCGGCTCCAGACGGAGATCCGCGACTACTACCTGGGCCTGATCGCCCTGCGGAAGGAGCGGCCCGCCGACGACCTGGCGAGCCATCTCCTCGCCTCGCACATCGACGGCCGGCCCGTGACGGAGGAGGAGACCCTCGACATCTATCTCACCCTCACCGGAGCGGGCGGTGAGACGACGGCCGCCGCGGGCACCCATATGCTCAGGCTCCTCGACACCCACCGTGACATCCGGGACCGGCTCATCGCCGAACCCGGGCTGATCCCCTCGGCCGTCGAAGAACTCCTGCGCTACGTCACCCCTGTCTACGGCTTCGGCCGGACCACCACCCGCGAGGTCGAGGTCGCGGGCACCGTGATTCCGCAAGGCGAGCGGGTGTGGCTGTCCTGGCTGTCCGCCAACCACGACGAGAGCGCCTTCCCCGACCCCGAGCGGATCGTCGTGGACCGCAAACCCAACCGCCATCTGGCCTTCGGCGCGGGGGTGCACCGCTGCCCCGGCGCACCGCTCGCCCGCCTCCAGCTCCGGGTGATGCTGGAGGAAGTGCTCGCCGGATTCCCCCGCTACCGGCTCACCGACCCCGGCTCCGTCACCATCAGCGACGGCGTCACCCGAGTGATCCGCTCCCTGCCCGCCACCCTCGACGCCGGCCGCACGGCCGGCCGGACCACTGAAGGGAGCGGCGCATGAGGGCCGCCGTGAGCCGGGACACCGGCGAGATCCGTATCGAGGAACTGGCCGACCCCCGCCCGGGACCCGGCGAGGTCAAGGTCAGGCTGGTCAGCTCGGGTGTGTGCCATACGGATGTGTCGGTGCTCCAGAGCCATCTGCCCGCCCCCAGGCCCATCGTCCTCGGCCACGAGGGCGCCGGGATCGTGACGGAGACCGGCCCCGGCGTGACGGGCCTTTCCCCCGGCGACCATGTCATCTGCTCGATCATCACCTCCTGCCACGCCTGCCCCGCCTGTCTGCGCGGCGAGGTCGCCCTGTGCGCCCGGGCCGTCGCGTTCGCCGGCACCATGCTGGACGGCACCACCCGGCTCAGCAGCGGTGCGGAGGATGTACACGTCCTGTTCTGCCAGGGCTCCTTCGCCGAGTACGCCGTCGTCCCGGCCTCCGCCGCGGTCAAGGTCCGCGACGACGCACCACTCGACAAGCTCGCCGGACTGGGCTGCGCCTGGTCCACCGGCCTCGGCGCGGCCATCGTCCGCGCCGAGGTGAGACCGGGCAGCGGCGTCGTGGTGATCGGCGCCGGGGGAGTGGGTCTTGCGACCATGATGGGAGCCCGCGCGATGGGGGCCACCACCGTGATCGCCGTCGACCCCGCCGAACACAAACTCGCCCGCGCCGCCGAACTCGGCCTCGCCACCGCGACGGTGGCCGCGACGGGCGAGGAAGCCGCCGAAGCCGTACGGGAACTGACCCGGGGCGCCGGAGTCGACTACGCCTTCGACGCCGTGGGCGCTCCGGGAACCCTGGAGCTGGCCCTCACCTCCGTACGCCCCGGCGGTCTCGCGGTGGCGATCGGCGTCATGGACGCGTCCGTGACCGCCACCTTCGATCTCTTCGGCTTCCTCATGCAAAAACGCCTCACCGGCACCTACGCGGGATCGATCGTGCCCGCCCGGGACATCCCGGTCTTCGTCGACCTCTACATGAGGGGCAGCCTCCCGCTGGACGACGTCATCGACGCCCGGTACTCCCTCGACGAGGTGCCGCAGGCACTCTCGGACCTCGCCGCCAACAAGATCACCAAGGGAGTGGTGCTGCTGTGACCGCACTCGACCTCGGCCTGTACATCGACGGGCGGTGGGAGAACGCCGAGAGCGGCGAACGGCTCACCGTGCACAACCCGGCCCGGACCGCCGAGACCGTCGGCTCGGTGCCGGGCGGCGGGGCGGCGGACGTGGACCGCGCCGTGCGGGCCGCGCACCGCGCCCAGCGGGAGTGGGCGGCGCTCACGCTCACCGAGCGGGCCGACCTGCTGCGGCAGGCGTCGGCCCGGCTGCTGGCCATCGACCCCGCCGCCCCCGAGGTCCTCACCCGTGAGATGGGCAAGGTGCTCGCCGAGTCGGCCATGGACTTCCAGTCGCCGCCCTGGGCCTGGTCGGCCTACCTGGACGA
>NZ_JBSGUP010000852.1:0-3015 GCF_053607985.1 Streptomyces sp. NPDC055078 | reverse complement strand
CTCCGGGAGAAGGGGGCATCGCCCCGAGGCGTACGCGCACGGAGGGGGTACGCCGCCCCGTCAGTTCTGCGGTGTCGCGCGGCCCTGGGTGAGGGCATCCTCCAGCGGCTTGAGCAGGACGGAGACGCCTTCCTCGAAGATCTCCTCCTGCGTCTGCATCGACTCGCTCATGGCGGCGATCACCCGCCGCAGGGTAGGGTACTCGCCCGGAGCCTGCCCATCGATCCCGGAGCGGACCTGGGACCAGTACACCGTGTTCCTGTCCCAGCTCCGGCGGTCGGGTTGCAGGGCCGCACAGCCGATCAGAAACCGGTTGATCGCCGCGAACATCCCGACCGCGTCCCGGATGTCCAGTCCGGCGTCCAGCGCGATCGCGTACAGGCGCTCCGCGCGGCGCAGCCCGGCGGGCAGCGGGGCGTTGCCGGTGTCCAGCAGATGCAGCCCGGGATGCCGCAGCAGCAGCCGGTAGTTGGCCCGCAGGGCGTCCTTCACCGTCTCGACCGGCGCCGTGGTCGTGCCGGGGGGCAGCGGAAGGGCCGCCACCAGCCGGTCGTGGAGCGCCAGCAGCAGTTCGTCCTTCGAGCGGACGTGGCGGTACAGGGACATCGCGTCGGCGCCCAGTTCGGCGGCGACGGATCGCATCGTGACCCCGTCGAGCCCGTCCCGGCCCAGCACCTCCTCGGCGGCGGCGAGGATCTTGTCCTGACTGAGGGTGCCCCGCGGCGTGCGCCGTTTCGAGGTGGTCGTCTTCTTGGCAGCCATATGGATACCTTACAAAGGAACGCGGTGCGGTGAACCGGAAGGTCGACTCTCGTAGTCGACGTTGTATCCTACATAGTTAGTCACTGGTGTATAGGCATATACAGGCGAGCAAGCCCTTCGACCGGATGGCTTCGTCGAGATCACCGGACTGCTCCCCGTCTTTTGTTGCTTCTCCATGAAGTCTCCATGGCTGTGATGACTCACAGTGCACTCAGTTCCGTCGCCGTCCCACACCGCTGGAGGCCCTCCATGGCACCACCTTCCTTCCCGGGCCCGGCCCCGGCCGCAGCCCCGCCCGCCGGCCCGCGGTCGGGCACTGCCGTCACGGTCGTGATCAGCGGTACCTTGCTGGTCTTCGGGATGCTCGAAGCTCTGCTCGGCCCGGCCCTGGTGGAAATCCAGAACGCTGTCGGCGCCTCGGCCGCGTCGGTCACCTGGGTGTTCACCGGACTGCTGCTGTCCGGTTCCGTGGCCGCCCCGCTGATCGGCCGGCTCGCCGACCTGCACGACAAGCGGAAACTGTTCCTCATCGTCCTCGCGGTCGTCCTCACCGGCATCGTCATCGCGGCCCTGGCCACCACGATCGTCGTGCTGGCCGTCGGGCAGATCCTCAAAGGCGTCGGGCTCGCCCTCGTCCCCCTGTCCCTGGGCATCCTGCGCGAGACCCAGCCTGCCGACCGGGTCAAGGCCGGCACCGGACTGATCCTGGGCGTGACGGCGCTCGGCGGCGTCGCCGGCGTCCTCTTCTCCGGCCACGTCGTCGAGGCGCTCTCCTACCGCTGGCTCTTCTGGCTGCCGTTCATCGCGCTGGCCCTCCTCGGGCTGGCCGCACTGCGCGTGGTGCCGAGTACGGCCCCGGCCCCCGACAGCGCGCAGGGCGGTATCGACTGGCCGGGAGCGGCCCTGCTCACCGCCGGACTCGTCGGGCTGCTCATTGCCCTCACCGAGGTCAACTCCTGGGGCTGGACGTCAGGACGGTTCCTCGCCCTGTCCGTACCGTCCCTCTTTCTGCTCGCGGTGTTCGTCGCCGTCGAACTGCGGGCCGAGCACCCCCTGGTGGACCTACGGGTCGGCGGGCGTTCCGTCATGATCGGCTGTGCCGTGGTCGCCGCCATCGGGTGGGCCTCCAGCACGGCGCAGATCGCCGTGCCCATCATGGTGGCCGCGCCCGGGATGACCGGCTACGGCCTGGAGTCGACCGCGACCCTCGCCGGATATGTGATCGCACCCGTCGGCATCGTGGCCGGGATCATGTCCGTACTGACCCGGCGGCTGGAGTCGTACGTCGGCGGACGCACCCTCATGGTGACCGCCTGCGTCTGCCTCATGGCTTCCACCGCCCTCATCCTGACCGGTCCCCCCGAACGCTGGACGCTCGCCGTGGCCTCCGGTATCGCCGGTCTCGGCGTCGGTGTGGGCTTCACCCAGGCCATCAACCTCCTGGTGACCACCGTCCCCGCCGAACGGGTCGCGAGCCTCAGCGGCTTCGTCTTCGTCGTCAAGGGGCTCGGCGGCATTCTCGGTGCCCAGCTCACCGGGACCCTGCTCGCCCGTGAGGTCATCCCCGGCACACCCCTGCCCACCTGGTCCTCGGTGACCACGGCCTACTGGATGGCCACGGGCGTCGGTCTCCTCGCCGCTCTGCTCAGCGCTGCCCTGCCCCGCCGGTCCGCCCCGGCACCTGCCGCCGCCCCGGCCGCGCCCGCCGAGGTATGACACACCACGGCCCTGCCGCCGGCGATCAGCCGGGCGGCAGGGCCGTGGCGTCGGGAAGGGGACGGAGCCCGCTCAGTCCTTCCGGGCCCTGATCTCCGCGGTCAGCCGGGGGACGACCTCGAAGAGGTCACCGACCACGCCGTAGTCGACCAGCTCGAAGATCGGCGCCTCGGGGTCCTTGTTGACGGCCACGATGGTCTTCGAGGTCTGCATGCCGGCCCGGTGCTGGATGGCGCCCGAGATGCCCGAGGCGATGTACCGCTGCGGGGAGACCGACTTGCCGGTCTGGCCGACCTGGTTGGTGTGCGGGTACCAGCCGGCGTCCACGGCGGCACGCGAGGCGCCGACGGCGGCACCGAGCGAGTCGGCGAGGGCCTCGATCAGCGCGAAGTTCTCCGAGCCGTTGACGCCACGGCCACCGGAGACCACGATCGCGGCCTCGGTCAGCTCCGGACGGCCGGTCGACTCGCGCGGGGTACGGCCGGTCACCTTGGTGCCGGTCGCCTGGTCCGAGAAGGACACCGACAGCGCCTCGGC
>NZ_JBSGUP010000851.1:0-3026 GCF_053607985.1 Streptomyces sp. NPDC055078 | reverse complement strand
CCCCGGGCCCGTTCCCGGGCCGGGGCGCTCCGGCCGGTCCCCCTGAGACCGGAGCCGCCCTGCTTCCCAGCCCGCGCCCACCCCGGCGCGGCATCCCCCGCCCCGGTCTGGTCAGGGCGGCGAAGGAGATGATTCATATGACCGCCGCACCCGTGCTGGCGTTGCGAGGGGTCTCCAAACGCTTTGGTGCCGTCCAGGCGCTCACCGATGTCGAGCTGGAGGTCGACGCAGGTGAAGTGGTCGCCCTGGTCGGCGACAACGGCGCCGGAAAGTCCACCCTGATCAAGGCGATCGCCGGGGTCCACGCCATCGACGGCGGAGTGATCGAGTGGGACGGCGTCCCCGTGTCGATCGACCGGCCCCACGATGCCCAGAACCTGGGCATCGCCACCGTTTACCAGGACCTCGCGCTCTGCGACAACATCGATGTCGTGGGAAACCTCTACCTCGGCCGGGAGATCCGCCGCCACGGCATCCTCGACGAGGTCGAGATGGAACGCCGCGCCCGCGAACTGCTCGGCACCCTCTCGATCCGTATCCCCAGCGTCCGTATCCCGATCGCGTCCCTCTCCGGCGGGCAGCGCCAGACCGTCGCGATCGCCCGCTCCCTGCTCGGCGAGCCCCGGCTCGTCATCCTCGACGAGCCCACCGCGGCCCTCGGTGTCGAGCAGACCGCCCAGGTGCTCGACCTGGTCGAGCGGCTGCGTGAACGCGGCCACGCGGTCATCCTCATCAGCCACAACATGGCGGACGTCAAAGCCGTCGCCGACCGGGTCGCCGTTCTGCGCCTCGGCCGCAACAACGGCGTCTTCAGCATCGGATCCACCACGGAGGAAGAGATCGTCTCGGCCATCACCGGCGCCACGGACAACGCCGTGACCCGCCGGGCGGCACGCAACCCGGAGGTGCGGCGGTGAACCCGGAGCAGCACCCGGAGAAGACAGCAGCGCAGCACCCGGAGCAGCGCCCGGCGACGGCCGCGGAGCAGAAGCCCGCGGAGCAGAAGCCCGCGGAGCGGAAGACTTCGGAGCAGAAGCCCGCGGCGCGGAAGACTTCGGAGCACCGGACCATGGAGCACGGCCCCCCGGAGCACCGGACCGCACCCCCAGGTCCGGTGGGGCTCGACAAGCCCCCCGCCGACGCCGTGCCCGGAGCGCCCGTGATCAACCCCGAGGCCGCCGGTGCGGCGCTCACCGCCGTCGACCCCCGGCTGCTCGTACGGGAAGAGGGCTTCGCCGGCTACCTCTCCGAGTTCCGGCGCAAGGTGAGCGCGGGCGATCTCGGCTCCATCCCCGTCGTCATCGGCCTCATCGTCATCGGCGCCGTCTTCCAGACCCTCAACGAGAACTTCCTGTCCGCCGAGAACCTCAGCAATATCGCGGTCACGATGGTCGCCACCGGCATGATGGCCGTCGGTATCATCTTCGTCCTGCTCCTCGGTGAGATCGATCTCTCGGTCGGCTCGGTCAGCGGGGTCTCCGGCGCGATCGTCGCCGTACTGAGCGTCACCCACGGCATGAACGAATGGCTGGCGGTCCTCGTCGCCGTCGCGGGCGGTGCGGCCATCGGTGCCCTGCACGGCTTCTTCTTCGCCCGGGTCGGCGCCCCCGCGTTCGCCGTCACGCTGGCCGGCCTGCTGTTCTGGCTGGGCTTCATGCTCCAGCTCCTCGGCGAGAACGGCACCATCAACCTGGACGGCGACGGCGTGGTCGGCAAGCTGACCACGTACTACTTCAGCGACGTGGCCGCCGCCTACGGCCTCGCAGCCCTCGCCGTCGCCGCCTTCTTCCTCTTCAGCCTGCGCGACAGCCGCCGCCGCGCCGCCGCGCGGATCCCTTCCCGGCCGCTCGCCGACATCGTGCTGCGGACGACCGCGCTCGCCGTGATCGCGTTCGCCGCGGCGATCATGTTCAACCAGTACAAGGGGCTCCCGCTGGCCCTGGTGCTGTTCCTCGCGGTCCTGGTGATCACCGATTTCGTGCTCCGCCGTACCGCCTACGGCCGGAAGGTCTTCGCCCTGGGCGGCAGCGTGGAGGCGTCCCGGCGGGCCGGCATCAACGTCACCGCCGTACGGATCTCCGTCTTCGCCCTCGCCGGCATGTTCGCGGCCATCGGCGGTCTCTTCTGGGCCTCCAAGATCGCGGCGGCCAACCAGAGCGCCGGTGCCGGGGAGCTGCTGATGAACGTCATCGCCGCGGCCGTCATCGGCGGCACCAGCCTCTTCGGCGGGCGCGGCCGGACCTGGAACGCGCTGCTCGGGGTGATGGTCATTGTCTCGATCCAGTACGGCCTGGCGCTCGAAGGGATCGCCACCCCCATCCAGTTCATGATCACCGGAGGGGTGCTGCTGGCCACCGTACTGATCGACTCGGTCACCCGCCGAACCCAGAAGACCGCAGGTCGCGCCTAGCCCGCTTCTGATGGCCGGTGGCGAAATCGCACACCGGGTCGAACAGTGTGATGCCCGGCACCGAGTCACGGTGCCGGGCATTGTCCGCTCCCGGGCTGGGTATCGGCCATTGGCGTGACGCAGAACCCGACGCCCGATGACCACGCCCGGCGACGGAACATTAGACTCGACGAAATTCGACGAAACCGCACGCTCGACCAGCTCATACGCAAGGAGGAACGGGTGGCATTGCTTACCCGTATCAGGGGACCGCGCGATCTGGACCGGCTGGCGCCGGAGCAGCTGGATCAGCTGGCAGCGGAGATCCGGACCTTTCTCGTGGACGCGGTCTCCAAGACCGGCGGACACCTCGGGCCCAACCTCGGTGTGGTCGAGCTGACCATCGCCCTGCACCGGGTCTTCGACTCCCCGAAGGACCGGGTGCTGTGGGACACCGGCCACCAGAGCTATGTGCACAAGCTGCTCACCGGCCGCCAGGACTTCTCCCGGCTCAAGATGAAGGGCGGCCTCTCCGGCTACCCGGCGCGCGCGGAGTCCGACCACGACATCATCGAGAACTCCCACGCCTCCGGCGTCCTCGGCTGGGCCGACGGCCTCGCCAAGGCCAATGAGGTCC
>NZ_JBSGUP010000850.1:0-3041 GCF_053607985.1 Streptomyces sp. NPDC055078 | reverse complement strand
CTGCCTGGCCCCCCGGCAAAGGTCCCTGCCCGGCCCCCGGCAGAGGCCCGTACCTGGCCCCCGGCGACGGTCCGTATCCGGCGCCCCGGCACAGGCCCCTGTGGCCCCGGCGCCCGGCCGCCCAAGGCTCGACTCCCTTATGTGCTGCGGGAGTTCTTCCGCCTCCTCGCCGCCCGCCGCCGGAAGGGCGCAGCCGCCCGTGATGCGCAGTGGCCTCGGTCGGGGCCGGCGTGGCCGGCCTCCCGTACAGGCGTCATCCCAGCACCGCGGTGCACTCGATCTCCACCATCAGCTCCGGCAGCGCCAGCCCCGTCACCCCGACGATCGTCTGCGGCGGATCCGCCGCCGGTCCGGTGACCTCGCGGACCGCGGCCCCGATGGTCTCCAGCTCGTGCGGGCGCGTGGTGTAGATCGTACGGCGCACGATGTCGTCCCACCCCACGCCCGCCGCGCGCATCGCCGACTCCAGATTCCGCATCGACGCGACGATCTGCTGGTGCAGGTCGTCGGGGCCGATCACCGCGAGGTCCGAGTCGAGTGCGACCTGCCCCGCGAAGAACACGAGGGTGTGTCCCTCGGCGATCGCCAGGTGGCTGTAGGTCGGCGCCGGGTGCATCTCGGGGGGATTGACCAGTCTGCGTGTCACGGCTGTCACCCTTTCATGATCGTGTCCGCGTCGATCGAGGCGGACACGGAAAAAAGTATACTCATAAGGAACCCTTGACAACCGATAATGGTCATGTCGAAGCTAATCAAGCCTAATCAATAGAGCTTTAGGTGGGTGTCATGGCAAAGATCGAGAGACTGGCTCATGTGGGGATCCATGTCCGGGACATGGACCGCTCCCTGGCCTTCTACCGCGATGTGCTCGGGCTGCGCGTCACCGATGACGACAGCGAGCACGGCATGGTGTTCCTCAGCTCCCGCCCCGAGGTCGAGCACCACGAGGTGTTGCTCTGCGGGGGCCGGACCGTCGGAGAGGAGGAGCTGTGGCTCCAGCAGATCTCGTTCCGCTGCGCCACACTCCAGGACGTCCTGGAGTACTACGAGCGCTTCCGCGAGCACGAGGTCCGCATCGAGTACACGGTCACGCACGGGAACGCGATCGGGGTGTACTTCTTCGACCCCGACGGCAACCGCTGCGAGGTGTACTGGCCGACCGGGCTCTCGGCCAAGCAGGGGTATCTGGAGGGGCTCGACTTCTCCCGGCCCGCGCACGAGCTGATCGAGCAGGTGAAGCGTTCGGTCGCCGAGCACGGGGCGTCCGGCTATGTCGACACACAGTTGCTCACCGGCATCGACGTCGGCACCGCCGGCCATCCCGCCCGGCCCTGATCCACGGGAGACGGCATGGACACCGCACTGCTGATCCTGCGACTGGCCCTGGGGCTCGTCCTGGTCTGCCACGCCTCGCAGAAGGCGTTCGGCAGACTGCGCGGCCCCGGGCCGGCCGCGAGCGGGGCGTTCTTCGAGACGCTCGGCCACCGGCCGGGACGGCCGATGGTGCTGCTCGCCGCCGGCTGCGAAGCGGTCTCGGGCGTGCTCCTCCTGCTGGGGCTCGCCACCCCGCCGGCAGCGGCGATCGCGGCGGGCACCATGCTCGTCGCGGCCCTGTCCATGAACACCAAGGCCGGGGTCTTCTGGAACACCCTCGGCGGCGGGGAGTATCCGTTCCTGCTGGCCGTCGTCGCGGCCGCGCTCGGGTTCGCCGGACCCGGCCGCTGGTCGCTCGACGCGCTCCTCGTCGGGTCCTGGCCCGGGTGGAGCGGACCGGCCGCGGTCCTGCTGGCCGCCCTCGCGGCCCTCGTGCCGGTGTCCCGGGCGGCCCGGGTACTGCGAGCGGAAGCCTCCCGGGCCCCCGCCGGCGGGGATGCCATCTCCGGACAGCCGACCCGGGACGCCACCGCTCAGGAGTCCGCCCGGGACGCCACCGCTCAAGAGGCCGCCCGGGGCGCGGCCACCCCTGAGGACGGTGTCGCCCGGACCGGCACCACCCCCGCGCCGACAACCGGACCCCCGGCCACCACCTCCCTGTCCACCACTGAGAGAGGAGCCGACGAATGAGGCTCATCGGATTCCGCGACGGACGCGACCGCTGGATCGGCGCCGTCGACCCGGCGGGCAACGTGTCCCGTATCGCCACGGCCGACGCGTTCTACCACGACCCCGCCGCGGCGCTGGCGGAGGCCCGCCGGGCGCCCGCCGCCTTCGGTCCGCTCCCCGGCGGAGCCGTACCCGCACCGGCGGTACCGGTGACCGCGAAAGTGCTCTGCGTCGGCTTGAACTACCGGGGACACGCCGAAGAGGCGAAGGCCGAGGTGCCCGACCACCCCACGGTGTTCGGCCGCTGGGAGTCGACCCTCGTCTGCGACGGCGACGAGGTTCCCGTACCGGCGTCCGAACCCGGTCTCGACTGGGAGGGCGAGCTGGCGGTCGTCATCGGCGGGACACTGACCGACGCGACCGAGGAGTCCGCGCTGCGCGGAGTGCTCGGCTTCACCTGCTTCAACGACATCAGCGCCCGCAAGCGGCAGTTCGACACCACCCAGTGGACCCTGGGGAAGAACCCCGACCGCAGCGGCCCCCTCGGCCCCGCCCTGGTGACCGCCGACGAGTGGGGCGGCCCCGACGGATGGACCGGCCGCAAGCTGATCACCCGGGTCAACGGCGAGGTCGTCCAGTCCGGCGACACCTCGGAAATGATCTTCTCGGTCGGCCGGGTCCTCTCCTATATCTCCCAGACCACCACCCTGCGGCCGGGCGACGTGGTCGCCACCGGCACCCCCGCCGGGGTCGGCTTCATCCGCACCCCACCGAGGCTGCTGACCCCCGGCGATGTCGTCGAGGTGGAGATCGACGGGATCGGAGTACTGCGCAACCCGGTCGCCGGCCCGGCGGCCCGGTCATGACCGTACGCGGCCTGTCCGACCAGCTGGACTGTCCCGTCTGGCGGCCCGCCGACACCCCCGCCGCGCCGGACGGAACGGCCGGGCGGGGCGGGGGAGCGGGGGAGATCCAGGGGTACAACCGCGCCTGGGTCC
>NZ_JBSGUP010000849.1:0-3041 GCF_053607985.1 Streptomyces sp. NPDC055078 | reverse complement strand
GATCTGGCTGCCCTGGCATGGGCGTGCACATCCAGCTCGTTGGGGGTCCCCCTGGACGAAGTCTGGGGGAGTTTGAGGACACGCCCGCAGGGCGTGCGCGGCAGCCCGCGGCGGGATGGCAGGTGATCTCATCCTCTCCGGCGCTTGAGGAGCGGGCCGGGGGCGGACTCATGGGCGCGGAGGGACAAGTTCAGCCCCTCCGGCGACTGAGGAGCACTCCGCGCGGCCGGGATCCAGACCCGGGCACACGCCACCACCACCGCGGCCACCAGCAACCCGTTCCGCACCAGCAGCACCGCCACCCCCAGCGCATCGCTCTCCACCACATGCGCGAACCAGATTGGGAACTCCAGCACCGTCACCCCCGTCGCGCCCACCACCAGCCAGGCGGGCAGCGCCATCCGGCCGGACGGGAACACCAGGCACACCGACGCCAGGCCCACCAGCCAGAGCAGATACTGCGGGCTGATCACCCGGCTCGTGGTGGTGAACAGCAGGACCGCGGTGAAGGCCAGGTCGCAGGGGGTGCTGGGCCCGAAATCGACGGTCCGCAGCCGCCACAGCGCCAGCCAGCCGAGCGCGGCCACCCCGAGGGCGAGGGCGAGGGCCGAGACCAGTGGGACGTACGGCCCGAGGAATTCCACCGAGCCGTAGTTCAGCCGTACTTCCCCCTCCCAGCCGAGGTGCCGTGCCACGTGGAAGACCAGCGCGCCCAGCGACTCCACCTCCGTGCCCCGGTCGCGCTGGAAGGTGAGAAAGGCCAGCGCGCCCGGCATCGCGGCGAGGAAGAGCAGGGTCAGCCCGGCCGCCGTGCCCGCCGCCGTACTCCAGGCCCGGCGGGTGACCCGCCCGCGCGGCAGCCCCACGAGCAGCAGCACCGGCCAGACCTTGAGCAGCGCCCCGAACCCGGCCAGCGCGCCCAGTACCCGAGGTCGGCGGACTCCCGCCAGCAGCGCGGCGACGGCGACGGCGGTGACCATCAGGTCGTAGCGCGCGTACGCGGTGGGCCCCAGCAGCGGTACGCCGCAGATCCACACCCAGGCGCCCCGGGCGGACTTCCCGGGCCGCCCGCCCGCGTACCGCAGCGCCGCGAGCACCAGGGCGTCACAGAGCAGGGACAGGACGAAGAACGCGGCGGCGTATCCGAGGAAGGGCAGCGTGGCGGGGGAGAGGATCGCGAGCGCGGCGGCGGGCGGATACTGCCAGGTGACGTCGTCCAGCGGGAACGTGCCGGTGCGCAGTACCCCGTACCAGCCCTGATAGATCACCGACACATCGGTGGTGACATCCGGTCCCGGGAACGGGAGGACCCGGAAGACCCAGAGCAGCAGCGCCGCCCTGGTGAGGGTCCACACCATGAGCTGGGTACCGCCGCCCATGAGCCGGGTGCCGCCGCGCGCGTCCGCCATGAGCAACGTATCCCTTTCGTACGGGATTGTGAGGTGCCCATGATGCAGTGCGGGTCCTTGCCGGGGGCGTCAGGCAGGGCCGTTCGGTGCCCCCGGCGGTTTTCGGTACTGTCGGCGGACGATGCACAAGACCCTGATCGTGACCAACGACTTCCCGCCCCGGCCCGGCGGCATCCAGGCGTTTCTGCACAACATGGCGCTGCGGCTGGACCCGGACCGTCTCGTCGTCTACGCCTCCACCTGGAAGCGCGGGCGCGAGGGCGCCGAGGCGACCGCAGCGTTCGACGCCGAGCAGCCGTTCGCCGTCGTCCGCGACCGTACGACGATGCTGCTGCCGACTCCGCGCGTCACCCGCCGGGCGGCCGGACTGCTGCGCGAACACGGCTGCGAGTCCGTGTGGTTCGGAGCGGCGGCCCCGCTCGGGCTGATGGGTCCCGCGCTGCGCAGGGCGGGTGCGCGGCGGCTGGTCGCCACCTCGCACGGCCATGAGGCCGGGTGGGCGCAGCTTCCCGCGTCGCGCGGGCTGCTGCGGCGGATCGGCGAGGGCACGGACACGATCACGTATCTGGGGGAGTACACCCGCTCCCGGATCGCCGCCGCGCTGACCCCGCGGGCGGCCGGCCGGATGGTCCAACTGCCGCCCGGTGTCGACGAGAAGACCTTCCACCCGGACTCGGGCGGGGACGCCGTCCGCGAGCGGCTCGGGCTCAGCGGCCGTCCGGTGGTCGTCTGTGTGTCCCGCCTGGTGCCGCGCAAGGGCCAGGACACCCTGATCCTCGCGATGCCCGCGATCCTGGCGAAGGTCCCGGACACCGTGCTGCTGATCGTGGGCGGCGGGCCGTACGAGAACGACCTGCGCGCCCTCGCGGCACGGACCGGGGTGGCGCGGTCCGTACATTTCACCGGGCCGGTGCCCTGGGCGGAACTGCCCGCCCACTACGGCGCGGGCGACGTCTTCGCGATGCCCTGCCGCACCCGCCGGGGCGGCCTCGATGTCGAGGGTCTCGGCATCGTCTATCTGGAGGCGTCCGCGACCGGCCTGCCGGTCGTCGCGGGCGACTCCGGCGGCGCCCCCGACGCCGTCCTCGACGGGGAGACCGGCTGGGTGGTGCGCGGCGGCTCCGCCGGGGATTCGGCGGACCGGATCGTGACTCTGCTCCAGGATCCGGATCTGCGGCAGCGGATGGGCGAGCGCGGGCGGCGGTGGGTCGAGGAGCGCTGGCGCTGGGATCTGCTGGCGGGGAAGCTGCGCGAGTTGCTGTGACGAGGGGCGGTGGCGCGGCGGCGCGCGGCCGGGGCAGGTGTGCGGGCTGACGTCATCGGCTCCGGATACGGACCGGCCGGGCCGCTACGTGGCCCGTACCCTCCGGGAGCCCGGGCATTTCAGCCCTTCCGGCGCACCTCTCGGTGGTAGCGCCGGGGGAGTTTGACGAGCGGGAGCCCAGGCAATTCAGCCCCTCCGGCGTTTGAGGAGCGGGTCCGGGCAGCGCCCGGGTGGGGCCCGAGCCGGGTGTCCGGCTTGCGAAGCCCGGGCCGGGTCGGCGTACTGGTCCGTCCTCAATCGCCGGACGGGCTGGTTTTTTGCGCGCCCGGGCGTCCGGGTTCGGGCCGGGTCGGCGTACCGGTCTGTCC
>NZ_JBSGUP010000848.1:0-3042 GCF_053607985.1 Streptomyces sp. NPDC055078 | reverse complement strand
CTTCGGCACGGACGAACTCGGCCGTGACCTGTTCGCCCGCACCGTCGTCGCCACCCGCCTGTCGGTGCTGCTGACGCTGGGCGCCGTGGCCATCTCCGTCGCGGGCGGCGTCGTGCTCGGTATCGTGGCGGCGGTGCTGCCGCGCGGGCCGCGGCGCCTGGTCACCGCCTTCATCGACATCCTGCTGTCGTTCCCGTGGCTGCTGCTGGCGCTGTTCTTCTCCGTCATCTGGGGCGCGACGGCGCGTGGAGCGATGTTCGCGATCGGCTTCGCCGGCGTCCCGGTCTTCGCGCGCCTGGTCTCCACGCTCGCCTCCTCGGTCGCCGACGCCGACTACGTGCACGCGGCGCGACTGCTCGGCAGCCCGCCGCTGCGGACCGCCGGACGGCATGTCCTGCCGAACATCCTGCCGCCGCTGGTCGTCAACATCGCCGCGCACGCGTCGGCCACGTTGCTCTCCTTCGCGGCACTGTCCTTCCTCGGCCTGGGCGTGCAGCCGACGCAGTACGACTGGGGCCGGCTGCTCAACGAGGGTTCCAAGCACATCTACTCGGCGCCCATGGCGGCGATCGGGCCAGGCATCGCGATCGTGCTCACCGGTGTGCTGTTCTCGCTCCTGGGCGAGGTGCTCAGCCAGTCCCGCGCCCGCACCGTGCACGCCGTACGCCAACGGTCGGACGGCGCGAGCGTCACCCCGGCCGACGGCGACGCCGTCGCCGAGGTCAAGAACCTGCGGGTCTCCTTCCGCGGCGACGACGGCTCCCTGGTCCGGCGGGTGCACGGCGTCGACCTGACCATCGGGCCGGGGGAGGTGGTCGGCATCGTCGGCGAATCGGGATCGGGCAAGTCGGTCACGGCCATGGCCCTCGCCGGGCTGCTCGGCCCCGAGGCGCTGGTGGAGAGCGAACGCCTGGTCTTCCGCGGCATCGACATGGAAAGGCGGCCAACGGGCGCCGAGCGCCGCAGGCTCGGCCTGGAACAGGCGATGATCTTCCAGGACCCGCTGTCCTCGCTGAACCCGGCCCTCACCGTCGGCCGGCAGCTCACCGAGGCCGGCGAGATCCACGCGGGCGTGGCGCGCGGCGCGGCGACGAAGCGGGCACTGGACGCGCTCGCCCTGGTGCGTATCCCCGACCCGGAACGGCGGATCCGGCAACTGCCCCACGAGTTCTCCGGCGGCATGCGGCAGCGCGCCATGATCGCGATGGGCCTGATGGGGACCCCGCGGCTGATCATCGCCGACGAGCCCACGACCGCGCTCGACGTGACGGTGCAGCGGCAGGTGATGCGCGCGCTGCGCGACGCCCGCGAGCGGACCGGCGCCGCGATCCTGCTGATCTCCCACGACATCGCCCTGGTGAGCGGATTCTGCGACCGCGTCGCCGTCATGCGTGAGGGCGTGGTGGTCGAGTGGCTGGACGCGCGCCGGCTGGACGAGGCACGGCACCCGTACACACGCGGCCTGATCGCCTGCGTGCCCGACATGACGACCGACAGGACCCGTGCGCTGCCGGTGGCCGGCGTCGCCGCACAGGAGGAGGCGACAGCGTGAGCACGCTTGAGTTCGACCACGTCACGGTGCGTTTCGGCCACGGCCGGGCCGCCCACACGGCCGTCGACGACGCCTCGCTCGTCGTCCGCTCCGGCCGGACGCTCGGACTGGTCGGCGAATCGGGGTCGGGCAAGTCGACCATGGCGCGGGTCGCCGTGGGGCTGGCGCGCGCCGACGCGGGCACCGTCCGCCTCGACGGCGTCGACCTCACCGGCCGCTCGCGCGAGGCGAGACTGGCCCGCCGCCGCGTGCAGATGGTCTTCCAGGACCCGCTCGCGGCGCTCGACCCGCGGATGCCCGTGGGCATCTCCGTCGCGGAGGGCCTGCTCGCCACCGGCCGCCGGCTCAACCGGACCGACCGGGAGGCACGGGTACGCGAACTCCTAGAACTCGTCCACATCGACCCGTCCCGGGCGGCGGACAGACCGGCCCGCTTCTCCGGCGGTCAGCGGCAACGGATCACCATCGCGCGGGCGCTGGCGGCCGAGCCCGCGGTGCTCGTCGCCGACGAGATCACCTCGGCGCTCGACGTCAGCGTCCAGGGCGTGGTCCTCAACCTGCTGCGCGAGCTGCGGGCCGAACTCGATCTGACCATGCTGTTCATCTCGCACAACCTCGCTGTGGTGCGCTACGTGAGCGACGAGGTGACCGTCATGCGGGCCGGCCGTGTCATCGAACACGGGCCTACCGATGCCGTGCTCGCCGACCCCGCCGAGCCCTACACCCGCGAGCTGCTGCGGTCGATCCCGGTCATGGGGAGGCCGCTCGACCTCGACGACGGCCTCGACTCCGACGACAGCCTCGGCCCCGCCGGCACCCTCGGCCGTGAAGGCACCCTTGAAGACACCTGAGATGTGGAGGACACCTGCGATGCGGTCTCCCATGAGCCCCGTACCCGACCTAGTCCTGCGCCGCGCGCGCATCCCGCGCACCACGGGGCTGTGGGACCTCGTGCTGCGCGACGGCCTGATCGACAGCGTCACTCCCGCCGGCGGCGAACTCCCGTCGGCGGCCGCCCTCGACCTCGACGGGCGCCTTGTGCGCCCCGGCCTGTGGGACGCGCACACCCACTTCGACCAGTGGGTCATCCGCAGCCGCCGGGTCGACCTCGCCCCCGCCACCAGCGCCGCGCACGCGGCGGGGATCATGCGCGACGCGCTGGCCGCCACCGAGTCCGGCCTCCTGGTCGGCTACGGCTTCCGGGACGCGCTGTGGACCGACGCCCCGAGCCTCGCCGCCCTCGACGCGATCTCGGCCGACCGCGTCCTGGTGCTCGTCTCCGGCGACCTGCACTGCGGCTGGATCAACTCAGCCGCCGCTCGCCGCCTCGGCGTGCGCCCGCCCGGGGACGGCGTGCTGCGCGAGACCGAGTGGATCGGAACGCTCGACGTCCTCGACCGCGACCAGCGGCCCGACGCCGCCGACCACCGGGCCGCGGCGGACGCCGCGGCGGCCAGGGGCGTCGTCGGCATCGTGGACTTCGAGAACTC
>NZ_JBSGUP010000847.1:0-3044 GCF_053607985.1 Streptomyces sp. NPDC055078 | reverse complement strand
GTCCACTCCTGCGGCCAGTCTGTGGGCCGCAGCGCCGCCAGCAGCGGGGCACCCGAGGACGCTGATGGTCCTGCGCCATCATGGCCTGCGCTTCGAGCACCGCCTGCGCCTCCCTGGCGTCGCCGTCGCCGTCCCGTCCGCCCGGCTTCTCCCCGGCACCGCCCGCGCCCCCTGCCCGGAGCCCCGTGTCGACGACACCCTCCGGCGGCGGCCACGAGCCCGGGACGGGCGCCAGATGAGGATGTCTCTCATCTCATGACAGTTGTCCCATAAACGTTGACCGGCCGGCCGGCCGCCTCCTAACGTCGCCGACAAGCGCGGTGCGGCGCGGAGTTCCCGATCCAGTGTTCGGGGGCCGCCCGGATCGCACGGAGGAAGCTCCCCTGAGTGCCGGGCATCGCACGGTATCCCGGGAAGCGTGGCCGAGGCTCTGCCGGTGCCGCTCCTCCCCACGGATCTGCTCGTCGGCCTGGCCACCCCCGCACAGGCCGACGAGCAGCAATCGACGGAATCCGGTGCCGGGCGTCTCAGTCCATGAACGCGCCCAGCCGCACCAGCGCGGTGATGGTCAGCACCGCCGGAGGGATGTACCACCAGAAGCTCAGCAGGCCCGCCCGCACGGCGAGGTTGGTCAGCCATTCCGTCGCAAGACCCAGATGGAAGGCGATGATCAGCGGGACGCCGACGGCGGCTCCCATGGCCGGTGAGGTGAAGGCCGGATACATCAGATACGCCGTCAGGAAGTGTGCGCACAACAGCCCGACGGCACTGGCGACGGTCGCGGACCGGCCCCGGCGCGTCGGTTCGCGCCCCTTGTGCGCGTCGTCCGCCGGTCCGGTGACCCCGTGCATCCGACCAGCTCCCCCGTCCAGATGGGTGTTCGATGCAGCCACCCTAGTGCCCCGTTCACCGTGTTTGCCTCAGGTGCTTGACGCCGTCCAGCCATCGGCCTCGATCCGTGCGGCGTCGCGGGGCCTGGCCTCGTCGAAGAGCGCCCGGCCCCGGTCCTCGACCCGGATCGCGTCCACATAGACGCCCCGCCCGGTGTAGCGCTGGTCGGTGACACACCGCCACCGCAGCCGCAGCGGAGAACCGCGCCACGCCGACAGGTCCGCCGTCACCCGGTGCCACACCCGCCCGGACCACCCGGTCGCCGAGCCCTGCGGGTGCGGCCGGGGCCGGGCCCCCTTCCGTACGGTGGTGAACGGCACCGGCCGCCAGGTCGCCCCGCCGTCCGGCGATCCTTCGAGGAACACGGCGTCCGTGTCCGGCTCCGTGTCCCACCACAGGGAGCAGCGCAGGCGCGCGCTCGGTGAGGTGAGCGTGAGCGTGAGGGCGGGCAGTGTCAGAGTGGCGGAGGCGGACGCGGTCATGCCGGCGAACCAGGCGGTGGCGCCCCGGGCGGGCCGGACGGCGACCGCGCGGGCCAGTTGATCGGCGGCGGCCACGCGGGGCGCGCTGCCGGAACGCCAACTCCGCACCGGGTGCACTGAGTTGCCGAGCACGATGAGGAAGGTGTCGGTACCCGGGTCGAGGACGAGACTGGTGCCGGTGAAGCCGGTGTGCCCCGCGGTGCGCGGGGTCGCCATCGCGCCCATGTACCAGTGCTGGTACAGCTCGAATCCGAGCCCGTGCTCATCGCCGGGGAAGCCGGTGTTGAAGTCGGTGAACATCAGCTCGACCGATTCCGGGCGCAGGACCCGGGTGCGGCCGTAGACCCCGCCGTTGAGGAGCGTACGGGCGAGGACCGCCAGGTCCCAGGCGCAGGAGAACACCCCGGCGTGGCCCGCGACCCCGCCGAACGCGTAGGCGTTCTCGTCGTGCACCTCGCCCCAGACCAGCCCCCGGTCGAGCCCCGACCAGGGCGGTCTGGCGTCCTCGGTGGCGGCGATCCTCGGCCGCCAGGAGGCGGGCGGGTTGAAACGGGTGCGGTGCATCCCGAGCGGAGCGGTGATCTCGTCGTGGAGCAGGACATCCAGCGGGCGTCCGGTGAGCCGTTCCAGAATCAGCTGAAGCGAGATCAGATTCAGGTCCGAGTAGAGATACCGGCTGCCCGGGGTGTTCGCCGGGGCCTCGTTCCACAGCAGCCGCAGCTTTCCCTCCCGGGTCGGCTCCTTGTACAGCGGAAGCCAGGCGCGCAACCCCGAGGTGTGGGTCAGCAGCTGACGTACGGTGATGTCCTGTTTGCCGCCGCCCCCGAACTCCGGGAGGTACGTCACGACCGGGGCCGCCAGCTCCAGCGCACCCAGTTCGATCTGCCGCACCGCCAGTATCGAGGTGAACAGCTTGGAGACGGACGCCAGATCGAAGACCGTGTCCCCGGCCATCGCGATCTGCCGCTCGGCCGGGAACTCGACGGCCGTGTCGGTCCTCTCGTCGTACGAGGCGTAGCGCACGGCCTTCCCGATCGGCCGGTGCAGCGCGACCGTGCCGCCCCGGCCGGCGAGCAGCACCGCCCCGGCGTACCAGGGGTGCTTGGGGGAGGGGCCGAGGTATCTCTCCGCGTCCGCGACGAGCCGCTCCAGCGGGCCGCGCAGCAGCCCCGCCCGCTCGGGGGTCCCCCGGCGCAGTGTCGGCCGCCCGCGCGGTCCGCCGCTACCCGCGCGGGGACCGGCCCGGGTGCTCCCGCCTTCCGCGGCCCGGGCGAACGGGATCGGTGCCAGGGCGAGCGCCCCGCCCAGGGCCAGCACCCCACCGCCCAGCCGCCGTCTGCTGACACTCCGGTCCGCCCCGTCGCCGGTCATCCGCGGCCTCTCCTGAAGAAGTGATTTCCGGATTTTCGAACAGCAGGGAAACTCTGTTGCGGGGCGGAGGGGCTGTCAACCGTGCCGATACGGCCGTCCCGGGGCAACTGTCGCCGGGCGGCCGGCCCGAAGAGACGGGCCCGAAGAAGCCGTCGGCCGTACCGGTGCCGGTGCCGGGTCCCGGTGGCGACCCGGGACCTGCCCCGGGCCCCGTCGCCTGAACCCGGGCCACGGCGTCGACGGCCGCCCCGCGGGAAGGACGGCAGCTCGGGCGCGCGCCCGCGGGAGGGACGGCAGTCG
>NZ_JBSGUP010000846.1:0-3055 GCF_053607985.1 Streptomyces sp. NPDC055078 | reverse complement strand
CCCCTACGCCCTGCGGCGTGGGGGGACCCCCAGGGCCGCAATCGCCGGCGGGGGGTGTTTTCCGGCCCTGGGTGCGCGAATTCAGCCTGTTGGGGGTCCCCCCGGACGAAGTCTGGCGGCCGGTGGGCGCTCAGACGTGGCGGGCGCAGCCCGCGGGCAGGGGGCCGCGTAGCTGGACGTACAGGTCGGTCGTCGCGGGGCACTGCGATCGCGCACGCACCGCCGACGCGATGCGGAACTCGGGGCGGTGGGCGCCCGATCCGTCGCAGGCGGTCTCCTTCACCTGCCCCCGGCCCGCGTCGTAGAGGCAGTCGCCGACGAGGGTGTGGGGGCCGCCGCCTCCGCCGGGATCGCCCGGATGGGGCGCTTCCAGATTGCGCATACAGGCGTAACCCTGCCCCACATCGCCGTCGCCGTCCTCGTCGGCCGACGACCGGCCGTGGGAGATATGCAGGACGAAGTCGGTGGTCAGGGGGCAGGCGGGCCCGGTCGACGGCCGTCCGCCGTGCCGGGCGACGACCCGGGCGACGGCCTTCTCGCTGTTGCACGGAACCTCGCCGACATCCCGGCCCCGGGAGCCGCAGTCGCCGGGGCCGAGGAAGACCGTGCCGTACTCCGGGGGGAGGGACGCGGCGACGGCGCTCGAACTCGCCGCGGGCTCCCCGGCGGCCTGCTGACAGCCCGCGGCGAGCACTGCCAGGACGAGTACCAGGGCGCTCACCGCGGACCGCCGTCGCGCTGCCATCAGTACCCCCGACCCTCCGGCCGCCCGGCCGGTCGGTCCAGGGTGACCCGTCGAAGCGGGGCCACGCCACCGGCACCGAGTGTCAGGGGACAGTTGACGGGGGCGCGCAGGAGACGGCTGAGCGATCTGCCTACGACTGATGACGGGTCACCCGTGGCCGATGACCGTCAGGCGTCGCTGGTCCGTTCGACCGACGGGTGTCCGTGCTGTGGGACGCAGGCCCTTGGACGTACCACTGGGGCTCGTCCGGTCCGACGAGCCCCAGCGGTACGGCGGTTCACCGCCCTCCGGGCGGTGGGCGGTCAGTCGTCGTAGGACAGACCGTGCCCGACCGGGTACAGCACCTTCGTCGGGTCGTCGGCCCGCTGGACGGGCACGGGGAGCCGCCCACCGGGCTCGGCGCGGCCCGCGATCACCCGGGCCACCGTCGGCATCTCCACCTCGGCCCAGGAGTACGTGGCGAGTGCCGCCCGGACACCGCCGAGCTGGGCGATGTCGTACGGGTTGCGGACGGCGACGGTGACGACCGGCACGCCGGTCTCGACCAGCCGCCGCACCAGGGTGCGCTGGGCGCTGGTGGCGCCGACGTTGTCGGTGAGGACGATCACCGCGTTCCGGCCCTGGGCCGCCGCCACCGCCTCGTCGATCTTCGCGGCGTTCGGCGTCCGGCCGGTGGGCAGACCGGTCGCGGTGAAGCCCAGGCCGCCGAACGCCTCGGTCAGTACGGGGATCGACGTACGGCCGGCGTCCGCCGGGAACACCGGGTCCGCTCCGGTGATCAGCAGATTCTTCTGCTTGCGCCTGCTCAGCGGCAGGAAGTCGTCCTCGTTGACCAGGAGCGTGGTGGTCCGCTCGGCGATCCGGTCGGCGGTCGCCAGATGCTTGCGGATGCCGACCGTGCGGTCCACACCCCGGTGGGTGACATAGGGGTCGCCGTCGAGCAGCCCCACCTTCTGCTTGAGGCGCAGAATGCGCCGGACCGACTCGTCGAGCCGGGCCTCGGTGATCTCGCCGCCCCGGACGGCGCGCAGAACCGCGTTCCAGGCGAGGTCCAGATTGGGCGGGAACAGCAGTTGGTCCGCGCCCGCCTTAAGGGCGAGCACGGGCACGCGCTCGTCCCCGTACTTGGTCCGTACTCCCGCCATGTTGAGCGCGTCGGTCACGATCACGCCGTCGAAACCGAGTTCCCCGCGCAGGACGCCGGTCAGGATCGGGTGCGAGAGGGTGGCCGGGTCATTGCTCGGGTCCAGCGCCGGGACCTGGAGGTGCGCCGTCATGATCGAGTCGACGCCCGCGTCGATCGCCGCCTTGAAGGGCGGGGCGTCGATCCGGTCCCACTCCTCACGGGTGTGGGTGATCACCGGCAGCCCGGTGTGGCTGTCCGTCCCGGTGTCGCCGTGCCCGGGGAAGTGCTTGGCGGAGGCCGCGACCCCCGCGCCCTGGTAGCCGCGCACCTGGGCGGCGACCAGCCGGGCGGCCGAGTCGGCCTCGGAGCCGAACGACCGCACATTGATGATCGGGTTGGCCGGGTTGACATTGACGTCCGCGACCGGGGCGAAGTTCTGCAGGATGCCCATGGCGGCCAGTTCGACGCCCGCGATCCGGCCCGCCGTACGGGCGTCGGACACCGAGCGTCCCGCGCCCAGCGCCATCGCGCCCGACAACTGGGTGGCCGGCCTGCCGATCCGGGTGGTCGACCCGTGCTCCTGGTCGATGGAGATCACCAGCGGGACCGGTGTGCCGTCGGCCAGGGCGGCGCGCTGGATATCGTTGGAGAGATCCACCAGCTGATGGGGATCGCGGATATTGCGTGACCAGCCGAAGTAGATGACCCCGCCGAGGTGGTACTTGGCGACCATCTCGGCGACCGTCCGCACGCCGATCTCGGCGAGGTTCTGGTCGATGTCGCGCTGGGTGGGTGCGGTGGCGGACTGCCCGTAGAAGTACGGCACAAACAGCTGGCCGACTTTTTCCTCCAGGCTCATCCGGGAGATCAGCTTCTCAAGCTGTGCGGGGTTCTTGGCGCCTCCCGCCGCGGCGGCGGGCGTGGTGCTCGCCACGGCCACCGCGGAGGCGGCCGTCGCCGCCGTGAGAAGAGTACGTCTGGAGAAGTTCCGGTCGTGCATGGTGCTCCTTCCGGCCTTGCCTGACAAGGGAGTTGAAGGAATCTTCCAAGGACACACGGATTAAGCCGGATGAAAGTAACTGCCAGGTCAAGGTCGCGGCAAGGGAGGCGGCACATGCCGGGCGAAAGATCACCAGTTCAGCCGGTGTGTGCCGCCACCGGCAGCGCCGGGAGGGGGCGTGCCG
>NZ_JBSGUP010000845.1:0-3060 GCF_053607985.1 Streptomyces sp. NPDC055078 | reverse complement strand
GGACCTGGCGGACCAGAAGCTCTAGGTCAGAAGGGGTACCAGCGCACGGTCTCGTCCCCGTCCCGCAGCGACGCCACCCGTCGTTCGAACTCGGCCAGGGCCTTCGGATTGCTCGGCGCGTGCTGGGCCACCCAGGCGCAGCTCGCCGTCTCCCGGGCGCCCCGCAGCACTCGGCATCCCTCCCACTCCCGCACATCCCACCCATACGCCTTGGTGAACGCCTCGTACGCCTCGGGCGCCACTCCGTACCGGTCCCGCGCCAGCGCCATCACCACCAGATCGTGCTCGCGCAGATCCGCGGCGAAGGTCTCCAGATCGACCAGGACCGGCCCGCCGGGGCCGATATGGACATTGCGCGGCAGCGCGTCACCGTGGATCGGCCCCGGCGGCAGTCGCGGGACGAGAGCCGCCGACGCCTCGGCGAAACCGTCCCGCCGCTCCCGCAGATACGCCGCGTCCGCCGGATCGATCGCATCGCCCGCGAGCCGCAGCCAGCGCTCCACCCCGCCCAGCAGTTCCCGCCCCGGCAGCGGGAAGGCGGGCGCGGGCAGGGCGTGCACCAGCCGCAGCAGTCCGGCCAGATCAGCCGGTTCCGCGGGCCGTACCGCGTCCGGCAGCCGCTGCCAGACCGTCACCGGATGGCCCCCGACCAGCCGGGCCCCGGATTCGGCGGGACGCACGGCCGGTACGCCCGACGCCGCCAGCCACCGTCCGATGGCCACTTCGCGCTCCGCGCGCTCCAGCAGTTCCGGGGCCCGGCCGACCTTGACGACCACATCGCCCGCCGCGAAGACCGCGTTCTCCCCGAGGGCCAGCAGTGCCCCATCGGCCCGGTGCCCCGCCGCCGACAGCACCTCCCGTGCCTGTGCCTCGTCCATCGCCGTGCCACTCCCGTTCTCACCCGTCCGAACACCGCCCGGTGAAACGCAGCCCGGTGAAACGCAGCCCGGTGAACGCCGCCCGGTGAACACCGGCCGTGCGAATCCCGAGGCGGCCGAATCCCACCGGACCCCGAATCCCACCGGATCCGGCATCTCACCGGCTCCGGCATCTCACCGGACCCCGAATCCCACCTGGTACGTATCCCACTGTCCCAGCTGTACGAATGCGCCAAAGTCTCGCATCCGTACGACAGCCTCCTTGACGAACCGACGGTCCGTCAGCACGATGACGGAGGCCATCACAACGGCCAGACAGGTACGGATACGCCCAAAGGAGACGAATCCGTGACGCTGGCGACCAAGGCCCCACCACCCAGAAAGCATCTGGACCACGGGGCCTGGTTCCTTGTCCTCCCGGCCCTCATCCCGATCCTGCTGCTCAGCGTCGGACCGCTGCTGTACGGCATCGCCCTCGCGTTCACCGACTCCCAGGCCGGACGGACCGAGCCCACCCGGTGGATCGGCACCCTGAACTTCCGGGACCTGATCCACGACACCCTGTTCTGGGACTCCTTCGGGATCGGGCTGCTCTGGGCCGTCGGTGTGACCGTCCCGCAGTTCGCCCTCGCGCTCGGCCTCGCGCTGCTCCTCAACCAGAATCTGCGGCTGCGCTGGCTGGCCCGCTCCCTCGCGATCATCCCCTGGGCGATGCCGGAGGTGGTCGTCGGCATCATGTGGCGGCTTGTCTACCACCCCGACGCGGGCATCCTCAACGAGTCCATCCGCGACCTCGGCCTCGGCGACGGACGCGACTGGCTGTCCGGGCTCGGCACCGCCCTGCCCGCCGTGATCCTCGTCGGCATCTGGGCGGGGATGCCCCAGACCACGGTCGCCCTGCTCGCGGGCCTCCAGAACACCCCGGACGAACTCCACGAGGCCGCCGCCCTCGACGGCGCGGGAGCCTGGCGGCGGTTTCGCACCGTCACCTGGCCCGCGCTCAGACCCGTCGCCCTGGCGATCACGGCGCTCAATCTCATCTGGAACTTCAACGCCTTCGCCCTGGTGTACGTGCTCACCGGCGGCGGCCCCGGCGGACGCACCCGGCTGCCCATGCTCTTCGCCTACGAGGAGGCGTTCCGCTACGGCCAGTTCGGGTACGCCGCCGCGATGGGCTGCGTCATGGTCGCGGTGATCTCGGTGCTGCTCGCCGTCTTCCTGGTGGCACGGCTCTCCGGCGGCGACTCCCGGGCGGGACGGCTGTCCGGCGGCGGCATCCGGGCGGGACGGCTCAAGGGAGGCGACGAACGGTGATCCGTACCGGCCGGGCCGGGCGCGCGGGGCAGTACCTCGCCCTCCTCTGCTACCTCGTCTTTCTCGCCTTCCCCTTTCTGTGGCTGATCTCCACCGCCTTCAAACCGCCCCGGGAACTCGGCTCGCTCCACCCCACCTGGATTCCCGCCGACCCGACCCTCGACAACTTCCGCCAGGCGTTCGACGAACAGCCCCTGCTCCAGGCGGCGGCCAACAGTCTGATCGCCGCCCTGTCCGCCGCCCTCGTCGCCGTGGTGATCGCCACCCCCATGGCGTACGTCATGGCCCGCCACCGGAGCCGGATCACCACGGCCGCCACCGGCTGGGTGGTGATCAGCCAGGCGTTCCCCTTCGTCCTGGTGATCATTCCGCTGTTCCTGGTCCTGAAGAATCTGCGGATGATCAACACCCTGTGGGGGCTGGTCCTGGTGTACGTCGTCTGGTCGCTGCCGTTCGCGCTGTGGATGCTGGTCGCCCATGTCCGCGCCGTGCCCCGCGAACTGGAGGAGGCGGCGGCCGTCGACGGCGCGGGCAGATTGCGCATACTCGTCTCGGTCACCGCGCCGCTGCTCGCGCCCGGGATCGCCGCGACCGCGATGTTCGCCTTCGTCACCGCATGGAACGAGTTCTTCTTCGCGCTCGTCCTGCTCAAGACCCCGGAGAAGCAGACCTTGCCGGTCGTCCTGACCCACTTCCTGGGCGCGGAGGGCGTCGCCGACCTCGGGCCGCTGGCCGCCGCCGCGTTCCTCGCGACCATCCCCTCGCTCGTCCTGTTCGCGCTCGTCCAGAAACGGATCACGAGCGGGATGCTGGCCGGGGCGGTGAAGTCCTGATGCGCGCCCGCCCGCTGATGGTGGCGACCGTACTG
>NZ_JBSGUP010000844.1:0-3080 GCF_053607985.1 Streptomyces sp. NPDC055078 | reverse complement strand
GCACGGGGGCCCTGCGCCGGGTCCCCCGACCTGGGGCGCCGACTACGCTGGGGGCCGGTCGTCCCCCCAGCGCAGGAGAGAAATGGCAGTCAACCTGGTCAATGTCGAGGCCGTCAGCAAGGTGTACGGGACCCGTGCACTGCTCGACGGCGTATCTCTCGGCGTTTCCGAAGGGGACCGCATCGGGGTGGTCGGCCGCAATGGCGACGGCAAGACGACCCTGATCAGGCTGCTCGCCCAGCTGGAGGACCCGGACACCGGCCGGGTCACGCAGAGCGGCGGACTGCGCAGCGGGGTGCTCACCCAGCACGACTCGCTCGATCCGCGCGCGACCGTGCGGCATGAGGTGATCGGGGATCTCGCGGACCACGAGTGGGCCGGGAACGCCAAGATCCGTGACGTACTGACCGGGCTGTTCGGCGGTCTTGACATGCCGGGCTTCGCGCAGGGGCTCGACACCGTCATCGATCCGCTGTCGGGCGGGGAGCGCCGCCGGGTCGCGCTCGCCAAGCTCCTCATCGCCGAGCAGGACCTGATCATCCTGGACGAGCCGACGAACCACCTCGATGTCGAGGGCATCGCCTGGCTGGCCGGGCATCTGCGGGCGCGGCGCTCCGCGCTCGTGTGCGTCACCCACGACCGGTGGTTCCTGGACCAGGTCTGCACCCGGATGTGGGACGTGCAGCGCGGTGATGTGTACGAGTACGAGGGCGGCTACAGCGACTACGTCTTCGCGCGGGCCGAGCGGGAGCGCATCGCCGCCACCGAGGAGGCCAAGCGGCAGAACCTGATGCGCAAGGAGCTGGCCTGGCTGCGGCGCGGCGCCCCCGCCCGTACGTCCAAGCCCCGCTACCGCATCGAGGCCGCCAATGAGCTGATCGCCGATGTGCCGCCGCCGCGCGACACCAGCGAGCTGATGAAGTTCGCGGGCGCGCGGCTCGGCAAGACCGTCTTCGACCTGGAGGACGTGACCGTACGGGCGGGGGAGAAGCTGCTGCTGGAGCGGCTGACCTGGCAGCTCGGCCCCGGCGACCGGATCGGTCTGGTCGGGGTGAACGGCGCGGGCAAGACCTCGCTGCTGCGGGCGCTCGCGGACGCGGCCACCAGCGACGGCGAGGTGCAGCCGGCCGCCGGGCGGATCACGGTCGGCAAGACCGTACGGCTGGCGTATCTCTCCCAGGACGTCACCGAACTGCCTCCGGCGCTGCGCGTCCTGGAGGCGGTCCAGCAGATCCGGGACCGGGTCGACCTCGGCAAGGGCCGGGAGATGACGGCGGGGCAGCTGTGCGAGCAGTTCGGCTTCGGCAAGGAGAAGCAGTGGACACCGGTCTCCGATCTCTCCGGCGGTGAGCGCCGGCGACTGCAGTTGCTGCGGCTGCTGATGGGCGAGCCGAACGTCCTCTTCCTCGACGAGCCCACCAACGATCTCGACATCGAGACCCTGACCCAGCTGGAGGACCTCCTCGACGGCTGGCCCGGCTCGCTGGTGGTCATCTCCCACGACCGGTTCTTCATCGAGCGCACGACCGACCGGACGTTCGCGCTGCTCGGGGACGCGGCGCTGCGGATGCTGCCGCGCGGTATCGAGGAGTATCTGGAGCGGCGCCGGCGCATGGTCGAGGCGGCGGTCCCGGCCCCGGCCGCGCCGGTGGTCAAGGAGAAGCCTGCCGGGGAGGCCAGGGCCGCCCGGAAGGAGTTGCAGCGCATCGAGCGACAGCTCGAAAAGATCTCCGGCCGGGAGAGCGCTCTGCACGCCCGGATCGCCGAGAACGCCACGGATTTCGAGCAGGTCGCCAAACTCGACATGGAACTGCGCGAACTGACCGGTGAGCGGGATGAATTGGAGATGCGCTGGCTGGAGCTGGCCGACGAGGCATAACGAGCGGCGGGCACGGGTCGCGTAACGAGGTCATTACGGGCCGGTCCTCCCTTGGGCACAGCGGTGGACCGAGCCCGGGCCCGAAGTGACTCGGGTGATAGAAAGAAGTCCCGCTCAAGTGTCGTGAAATCGCGGGATCGATGTCCGAAAACGCTCCATTCCGGGTGCGGCGCCTCTTTTCGAGTCCTTTCGAGGCGCACCGGAACAGCGGGGGAGGCGTTCGGGCTTCGGACCGTACGAAGGGGGAAGCGCTGATGTCTCAGCCGCCCAGCCAGCAGCCGCCGGGGGGCTTCGGGGCTCCCGAGGACCCGCAGCAGGGGGTCCCTCAGCCGCCCGCCCAGCCGCCGCAGATGCCGCCGGTTCCACCGGGGCCGCCAGGGGCGCCACCGCCCCAGCAGCCCGGCCAGCAGCCCGGTTACGGCTATCCCCAGCAGCAGGGTCCGTACGGTCAGCAGCCTCCGCAGCCCGGACCGTACGGCGAGCAGCCCCCCGGACCCTATGGCCAGCAGCCGCAGTCCGGTCCGTACCAGCAGCCGGGGCAGCCCGGTCAGCAGCAGCCCGGAGCGTACGGGCAGCAGCCGTCCGGCCCGTATCAGCAGCAGCCGGGGGCGCCCGGTCAGCAGCCCGGTCCCTACGGCCAGAACCCCGGTCCCTACGGGCAGAACCCCGGTGCCTACGGGCCGGGCGGCGGCTACCCGGGCCAGCCCCAGTACCCGGGCGGGCCGGCCCCGGCCACGGGCGGCGGCGGCTTCTTCAAGGGCAAGCGCGGCGCGATCATCGGCGCGGCCGTCGCCGCGCTGCTGGTGATCGGCGGCGGGACGTACTTCATCGTCTCCGGTGACGACGAGAAGGACGACAAGACCAAGAACGTCAGCAAGAGCGAGGAGCCCGAGCCGACCGGGGCCGCGTCCCCCTCCGCCTCCGCCGACCAGGGCGACGGCAGCGGCAACAACGGCGAGGGCGGCGATGAGGACCTCAACGCCGGTCGCAAGGACGGCGAGGCGAAGGTCCTCTTCCTCAACAAGAACGACACCGATCTGCCCAAGAACGGCGCCGAGACCTTCGGCCCCTGGGTGGCGGGCGATATCGTTGCCAAGGCCATGTACCGGGAGATCGCGGGCTATTCGGTCACCGACGGCAGCAAGAAGTGGTCGGTGCCGATCACCACCGAGGTGTGCTCGTCCGCCGCGCAGACCACCAC
>NZ_JBSGUP010000843.1:0-3087 GCF_053607985.1 Streptomyces sp. NPDC055078 | reverse complement strand
ACGTGGCACCGGACCCGATCCGGCCGGGGCGCCGGGGCCCGGTGCCGGACCCACAGCCGCGCCCGGGTCCGGACCTGGGCCTGGACCCGCGCCCGCGCCCGGGTCCGGACTCGGCCCCGCACCCGGATCTGGACTCGGCCCCGCGCCCGGCCCCGGCCCCGCGCCCGTGGTCGCCGACCCGGGGGAGCCGTGCCCCGGCGGGACCGGTGCCGACGCCGATCCGGCCGGGGCCGTCGCGGGACCGGCCGCCCCCGGCGTCGCCCCGGGCCCGGCCGCCGCCACCGCGCCGGGCCGCCATCGCGCCCGTACCGCCGTACCGCGCGGCCGGGCGGGCCGCCGGATCGCTGCCGACGCCTACCGGGCGGCACAGCGCGACGGACGGGACCCCGTGCTCGCGGTGATGAGCGCGACGGGCCACAGCCGGCGTACCTCGCTGCGGCTGATCGCGGGCGCCCGCGACGAGGGCTATCTCGCACCGCGCCACAACCGCCGGTAGGGGGCGCCCTCAAGGCCCGTCGTGCCCGCTCTCCGGGCGGACGAGGCGCTCCCGGCGGTTCTTCCCCGGCCCGGCCCGCGAACGGCCTCCAGGGCCGCCGCACCCCCGGGCCCCGCAACCCCAGGCCCCGCAACCCCGGACCCCTCGTCACATCTTGCGCATCCGGCCGATCTCGGCCGTCTGCTGGGCGATCACATCGTTCGCCATCTCCTGGACGAGGACGTTCTTGCCCGACGACAGCGCCTCGGCCGCCATCGTGACGGCACCGTCGTGATGAGTGATCATCAGTTTCAGGAACAGCTCGTCGAACGCCTTGCCCTTGGCCGCCCGCAGCTGCTTCAGCTGGGCGTCGGTCGCCATCCCCGGCATGGGCTCCGCGCCATGGTCGTGACCGCCGCCCTTCGGCCTGTGCTTGGCGTTGTTCTTCAACCAGCCCTCCATCGCGGCGATCTCCGGCTTCTGCGCGGCCGATATCCGCTCCGCGAGGCGTTTCACCTGGGGCGACGCGGCTCTCTCCGGTACGAGGGCGGTCATCGTCAGCGCCTGGCCGTGGTGCTGGATCATCATGTCCGCATAGGTGAAGTCGGCCGAGTTGGGCGTGTTGTCCGGGACCGCCTTCGCGGCCTCCTCGGCGGACAGCGTCTTCGCGGGCTCACCCGGCTTGCCCGGCGCCACGACGGACCCGTCACTCTTTCCCTGGGATTTGTCGGAAGTGCCGGACTCCGACTCGCAGGCGCCCAGGGTGAATACGGCGGCGACGGCCGCCGTCGCGATGGCCGATATGCGAACACGCGAATTCCGTCGGCGGTTGAACACGGAGACCTCCTGGGGGACTTGGGGCATTTGACGACTGTTTGGGGTCCGTCCTAGCACGCTTTCCAAGGGAGTTGATCAGAAAGTTTCATTACGTGTCTGTAGCCATCTATTGATATGGGCACGCAAAGGAAGATACTGCCGGGGTCCGTGAACCGTTCATACCGGAACGGCTACAAGGGAGGACACAGTGACCCTGTTGCACACCACCCGCGTGCGGCGGAGACGTCTGGGCGTGGCAGCTGCCGCGGCCGGACTGCTCGCCACGCTGCTGACGGCCGGACCCGCCGCCGCCATCCCCGACCCCGGGGACAAGCCCATCCAGAAGGATGTCTCCGCCAGCCAGGAGGCCCAGGCGCGGTCCGCGATCAACAGCGGTGCGATACCCGGGGTGGACGAGATCGTCCACAGCTCGAACATCGAGCACCTCACCAACATCCCCAAGGACGCGCTCAAGGGCACCAACTCGGACATCGCCTTCCAGGGCAAGTACGCCTACGCGGGCAACTACGACGGCTTCCGGATCTTCGACATCAGCAACCCGAGGGCCCCGAAGACCGTGTCCCAGGTGCTGTGCCCGGGCAGTCAGAACGACATCTCGGTCTCCGGCAATCTGCTCTTCCTGTCCACCGACTCCTCACGCAGCGACAACACGTGCAACAGCACGTCGCAGTCCGCCACCGTGAAGGACTCGTGGGAGGGCATGAAGGTCTTCGACATCAGCGACAAGCGCAACCCGAAGTACGTCGCCGCTGTCGAGACGGCCTGTGGCTCGCACACCCACACGCTGGTGCCCGACCGCAAGAACATCTACGTGTACGTCTCCTCGTACTCGCCGAACGCGGCCTTCCCGGACTGCAAGCCCCCGCATGACGGGATCTCCGTCATCAAGGTCCCGAAGAAGGCCCCGCAGCAGGCGAGGGTCGTCGGCTTCCCCGTGCTCTTCCCCGGTGACGGCCCCGACGGCGGTGGCAACCCCGGCGGACCCACCAACCCGGGTGTTTCCAAGACCACCGGCTGCCACGACATCACGGTGCTCCCCTCGAAGGACCTGGCCGCCGGCGCCTGCATGGGTGACGGCATCCTGTTCTCGATCAAGGACCCGGAGCGGCCGAAGGTCATCGACCGTGTCCAGGACAATGTGAACTTCGCGTTCTGGCACTCGGCCACCTTCAACCAGGACGTCGACAAGGTCGTCTTCACGGACGAGCTGGGCGGCGGCGGCGCTGCCACCTGCAACGCCGAGATCGGTCCGAACCGGGGTGCCAACGGCATCTACGACCTGGTCGGGAAGGGCGACAAGCGCAAGCTCGTCTTCCGCAGCTACTACAAGATCCCCCGGCACCAGGCAGCCACCGAGAACTGTGTGGCACACAACGGCTCGATCATCCCGGTGAAGGGCAAGGACCTCATGGTCCAAGCCTGGTACCAGGGCGGCATCTCCGTCTGGGACTTCACCGACTCCGCCAAGCCCAAGGAGATCGGCTTCTTCGAGCGCGGTCCCCTCTCCGCCGACACGCTCGTCGGGGGAGGGACGTGGTCCGCGTACTACTACAACGGCTATGTCTACTCCAACGACATGGCCAAGGGGCTCGACGTCCTTAAGATCAACGACAGGCGCACCGATCCCGCCAAGAAGATCCGGCTGGACGTGCTCAACGTCCAGACCCAGCCGGACTACTTCGACCGGGACGACGACGATGACGACCACGACGACGACTGATCCGGCGTCCGGCTGGTCGTACCAGTCGTACCAGTCGTGCTGGTCGCACTGATCG
>NZ_JBSGUP010000842.1:0-3096 GCF_053607985.1 Streptomyces sp. NPDC055078 | reverse complement strand
GCTCGGGCCACTGGGCGTTGGCCACGACGGCGAGTTCGTACGGATGCCTCTTGCCCCGCTTCCACTGACCGCCGACCAGCCGCACGGTGGCGACGTTGGGCACGGGCCCGGCGGTCCAGTCGAGGGGGCCGGCCATGGTGTCCAGCCGGGTGCGGCCGATCGCGGCGGCGACCGACTGCCGGTCCCTGGGGTCGTCGGCCGAGGACAGCGCGTGGGCCGCCACCTCGAACAGGGCGTAGGCAAGACCGAGCGGCTGAAGCCACTGGTTTCCGGTGGACCGCTCATAGGCGGCGGCCAGTTCGGCGGCCGTCGTACCGTCGAGCGAGGAGCGGTAGGGGTGGCGTGGGGTCCAGTAGACCAGCGTCGCGATGTCCGCCTCGGCCGGCTCATCGGCTCCCGAGGCCGTGACCGGATACGCGAGCCAGCGCGAGCAGGTGATCAGCCGTGGCCGCAGCCCGCGCTCCGCCGCCTGGCGGCGGAAGAGCGCGAGGTCGGCGGCGGTCGCGGCACTGGTGACGATCTCGACGCCCTCGGCCAGGAACTCGGTGATGTGGTGGTGGAAGTCCGGCGCCGATTCGCCGTAGCCGGCCGGGTCGACGAGGGTGTGGCCCTGGTCGGCAGCGGCCGGGAGGACACCGCGCCCGGGGTCCCGGGACCAGTTTCCCTGCGGCCCGTCGTTCCACAGACAGCCCACCTTCAGCCCCGGCCCCGCAGCCCCCCACATCTCCGAGAACACCGTGGCGATGTCGTCAAGACCCCAGCAGAAGTGATAGGTCCAGCCGAAGGGCCGCTGCGGGGTCGCGCCCCGCCCGAAGTAGTAGACCTGCCAGGGAAAGGTGCTCGACACACAGGGGACACGGAGCGCCTCACAGGTGTCGCTCACGGCCGGCAGCACCTCCGTCCCCGCCAGGGTCACGATCACATCCGCCCGCTCCTCGCGGACCAGTTCCTCGGTCGCCCGGCGGGCCGACTCCGCGTCCGAGCGGCTGTCACGGCAGGCGATCCGTACGTCGTAGGTGCGCCCCCCGTTGAGTACCGGACGCATCTCGCGCCGCAGCAGATCCATCGCGAAGAGCAGCGGATCCCCCAGCTTCGCCAACCGCCCGCTGAGCGGTGCCACGACACCGACGGTGAGTGTCTTGAGATCTCGGCCGGCCCACAGCGACATAACCGTCAACTCCCTTAAGCGTGAATACGGGAGGCGAACTTCTCATACCGGGACGGCCGCCACTTATGCTCTGCCGTCATGCAGAAGCCGACCACGACCAGTCCGAAGACCGAGACACCCGGCTACCCCGGGGCCGTACTGGAGGCGTTCGCCCGGTTCTCCGACCGGGTGGCGTTCGTCCACGAGGAAAGGGAGACGACCTATGGCGAGGCGCTCTCGTGTGTCCACCGTTTGGCGTACGCGCTTGAGGCGTGCGGAATTGACCGTGGGGACGGTGTGGGCTTCCTGGCCGCCGCCGGCCCGGAGATGCTGCTGACCCGGCTCGCGGCCCAACTGCTCGGCTGCCGTCAGATCCTGGTCGAGCCCGCGTACTCCGCCGTCGAGCAGGCACGTATCCTTACGGACGCCGACATCACCGCGCTCGTCCACGCGACCGGGCCGCACTCCGCCCACGCGGCCGAGGTGCTGCACCGGCTGGAGCCACCCCTGGTGCTGGCCCTGGGACCTGACGCCCGGGGTACGGACCTGCTGGGGCTCGCCGAGGACTTCCCGGACACCCCGATGACCCCCCGGGCCGAGCCCGACGACATCGCACGACTGGTCTACACCGGCGGGAGCACAGGGCACGCCAAGGGCTGCTGCCACACCTATGCGGCGATGTCCCGGCACTGGGCCTGGCAGCCCGCCCGCTGGTCCGCCGAGATCGCCGCCGTGGCCGGGGCGGCCGGCCGGTTCCTGGTCACCAAGCCCAACGCGGGAGGCGCCGAGGACTTCATGGCCCTCGCCCTCCTCAGCGGCGGCACCGTGTTCCTGAACGCCTCCCTGGACGCGGGAGCCACCCTGCGGACCATCGAACGCGAGCGCATCACCGCCGTGTTCCTCGGAACGGCCAAACTCGGCACGCTCCTGACCCACCAGGACATCGGCACAGCGGACCTCAGCAGCCTGCGCGCCGTCGTGTTCGCCGGCTCGGCCATCACCACCAGCCGCTTCCGGCAGGCCATCGACCGGTTCGGGCCGATCCTCCACCAGGCGTACGGACAGAGCGAGGCGGGCCTGATCTCCCTGCTCACCCCGGCCGATGTGCTCGCCGGACCCGAGGACCGGCTGCGCTCGGCGGGCAGGCCGCAGCCCGGAGTCGAGATCACCGTCCTCGACAGCGAAGGCACCGTGCTCCCCGCCGGCGAGACCGGGGAGGTCTGCGTCCGTACGCCCCAGCGCATGACCGGCTATTGGCGCCGGCCACAGCTGAACGCGACGGTCCTCGCGGACGGCCTGCTGCGCACCGGCGACGTCGGCCGGCTGGACGCGGACGGCTTCCTCCACCTCCTCGACCGGGCCAAGGACATGGTCATCGTGCGCGGCGAGAACTGCTCGTCCAGCGGCATCGAGGACGTCCTCACCCGCCACCCGGGAATCCGCGAGGCGGCCGTCATCGGCGTACCGCACGAGACGGACGGGGAGGCGGTCCACGCGGTCCTCGTCCCCGAACCCCATACACCCGTCACCCAGGACGAACTGCGCTCCCTGGTCGAGACCGAACTCAGTGCCCTGCACGCCCCGAAATCCTTCGCGTTCACAGGACGGCTTCCGTACACCCCCGCCGGCAAGGTGGACAAGAAGAGCCTGCGCGCGCCCTTCTGGGCCGGGGAACAACGCCGGATCAACTGAGGGGAGTTCTGCCGTCCGGGGGCCGGCGGCGGGCGCGGTCGCGCCCGGTTTCCCACCCGGGGCCGGGGGCCGCGCTGTCGGAGTCGCCGAATCGGCACGGCGGCGGGGCTCCCTTCCGGTGCGACGCGCGGGCGCGGGCCTTGCGCCTGAGGGCGACAACGAGAGCGGTGAGCCCGGCGAGAATCCACATCAGAAGCCGTCCGGGGTACGTCCGGCGGGCACGCGGGGTCGGGGTGCCTGGCGGGGCAGAGCGGTGT
>NZ_JBSGUP010000841.1:0-3110 GCF_053607985.1 Streptomyces sp. NPDC055078 | reverse complement strand
GAGGGGGATCACCGCGCCCAGCACCACCTGGAGCGCGCAGCCGGTCTGGAGCAGCAGCTGACCGCCGGGGGCGTCGAACGCCCAGGCCGCGAGCAGCCCCATCGCCGAGACGATCCAGCCGAGCATGGCGACGGCGAGAACGCCCCGCGGCTTGGGGTACTCGACCCGGCTCACCATCAGCCAGGCCGTACCGATGATCGCCAGGAGCGTCGGGATGAACGGCAGCTCAAGCAGCACGATCGAGACGATCGTGAGCGCGCCGAAGGGGCTCGGCATGCCCTGGAACATGCCGTCCTTCATGGTCACGCACGAGAATCTCGCAAGCCGCAGCACCACCGCCAGCAGCACCACGATCGCGGCCACCGCCGAGACCTTCTGATGGGCGTCGTCCGCGACCATCCCGTAGACCAGGACGAAATAGGCGGGGGCGAGCCCGAAGCTGATCAGGTCGGAGAGATTGTCCAGCTCGGCGCCCATCGGCGAACTGCGCAGCCTGCGCGCCACCAGTCCGTCACAGAGGTCGAAGATCGCCGCCAGCAGCATCAGGATCACGGCGGTGGCGGCGCTGTGCCGCGCCATGCCGCTCTCCTGGCTGCTGGTGAGGTGCGGGATGAGGATTCCGGTGGTGGTGAAGTACACCGCCATGAATCCGCAGGTCGCGTTACCGAGCGTAAGGGTGTCCGCTATCGACAGCCGCAGTGAGAGCGGCATCTCCTCCGCGTCGTCCTCGGCGTCCGCCTCTGCCTCGGCGACCCAGCCGGCCTGTGTTTCAGGATCAATCACGGTCAATGCGAGTCACCCCCGCGGTCGTGGTCTGCCCGACCTCGACCGCGACCTCGACACCTTCCGGAAGGTAGATGTCGACGCGCGAGCCGAAGCGGATCAGACCGATGCGATCGCCCTGCTCGACCTTGGTGCCCTGGGGCACGTACGGCACGATGCGCCGGGCGACGGCACCTGCGATCTGCACCATCTCGATGTCACCGAGCTCGGTGTCGAAGTGCCAGACAACGCGCTCGTTGTTCTCGCTCTCCTTGTTGAACGCCGGTACGAAACCGCCCGGGATGTGCTCCACGGAGGTCACCGTGCCCGCCAGCGGCGCACGGTTGACATGGACGTTCAGCGGGCTCATGAAGATCGCGACGCGAGTGCGCCCGTCCTTCCACGGCATGATGCTCTGCACCACACCGTCGGCGGGCGAGATGACCCTGCCCTGGGTGATCTCGCGCTCGGGGTCGCGGAAGAACCACAGCATGCCCGCCGCGAGCGCGGTGGTGGGCACGGCGATGACCGCCGCACGCCGCGAGCGGCGCGAGCGGGCCAGGCTGATGGCTGCGGTGGCGACGGTCGGCAGAAGCCACGGCGATGCTCCGCGAGCTAGGCGTCCCTTGGGGAAACCGTCGCGAGGTGCAGAGGTTTGGCTGTGGGGCATGAATGACCTTCGTAGCGGATGATGCCGCGCTGGCAACGGGGACGGCGGCTTTCCGTCGATGCTATCGGGTGCGGACCGCAACTGGGAAAGGCGGCAGCCGAGTCGGCAGCGGAAGCGGATGACCGGGTGTGATCAGCCTCGCCGCCGAACCGCCCCAAAGACGACCATCACCCCTGGAATCGGTACTCCTCCAGCAGCCGTCGACCAATGATCATCTTCTGGATCTCGGCGGTACCCTCGCCGATCAGCAGCATCGGGGCCTCCCGGTAGAGGCGCTCGATCTCGTACTCCTTCGAGAAGCCGTAGCCGCCGTGGATCCGGAACGCGTCCTCGACGACTTCCTTGCAGTACTCGGATGCGAGGTACTTCGCCATCCCTGCCTCCAGGTCGTTTCGTTCCCCGGAGTCCTTTTTGCGTGCTGCGTTCACCATCATCGCATGGGCGGCCTCGACCTTGGTGGCCATCTCCGCCAGCTTGAACGAAATGGCCTGGTGGTGGGCGATCGCCTTGCCGAAGGTGTGCCGCTGCTGGGCGTAGGAGATGCCCAGCTCGAAGGCGCGCTGAGCGACGCCGCAGCCACGCGCGGCGACATTGACCCGGCCGACCTCGACGCCGTCCATCATCTGGTAGAAGCCCCGGCCGGTGGTCCCGCCGAGCACCCGATCGGACGGTACGCGCAGGCCGTCCATGATCAGCTCGGTGGTGTCGACCCCCTTGTACCCCATCTTGTCGATCTTTCCCGGGATGGTGAGACCGGGGCGGACCTCGCCGAAGCCGGGCTCCTTCTCGACCAGGAAGGTCGTCATCGACTTGTGCGGAGCGGTCCCCTCGGGGTGGCCCTCGTCGCTGCGCACCAGTACGGCGACCAGATTCGACGTCCCGCCGTTGGTCAGCCACATCTTCTGGCCGGTGAGGACGTAGTCGTCGCCGTCCCGGACGGCCTTCGATGTGATGGCGGACACATCGGAGCCGAGGGCCGGCTCCGACATCGAGAACGCGCCCCGCACATCGCCCAGGGCCATCCGCGGCAGGAAGGTGTCCTTCTGCTCCTGGGTGCCGTGCTGCTTGAGCATGTAGGCCACGATGAAGTGCGTATTGATGATCCCCGAGACGGACATCCAGCCCCGGGCGATCTCCTCGACACACAGCGCGTAGGTGAGCAGCGACTCGCCGAGTCCGCCGTACTCCTCGGGGATCATCAGCCCGAAAAGACCGAGTTCCTTGAGCCCCTCGACGATCTGTGTCGGGTACTCGTCGCGGTGTTCCAGCTCGGTCGCGACCGGAAGAATCTCCTTGTCGACAAAATCCCGGACCGTCGCCAGGATCTCCCGCTGGACATCGGTCAGCCCGTGCGTCTGGGCGAGTCGCGCCATCGCTACTTCTCCTGCCTGGCCGGTTCGGTGGGTTCGGGGCGGGCGGGCTGCTCCCCGCCGCGTTCCTGGATGTAAGCGGCGGTGGGGACCATGACCTTGCGGCGGAAGACGCAGACGACGGTGCCGTCCTGTTTGTAGCCCCGGGTCTCGACGTGGACGATGCCCCGGTCCGCCTTGGAGCGGGAGGGCGTCTTGCCGAGGACGGTGGTCTCGCCGTAGATGGTGTCGCCGTGGAAGGTGGGGGCGATGTGGCGCAGTGACTCGATCTCCAGGTTGGCGATGGCTTTGCCGGAGACGTCGGGGAC
>NZ_JBSGUP010000840.1:0-3116 GCF_053607985.1 Streptomyces sp. NPDC055078 | reverse complement strand
TGAGTACGCCGTGCCGGAACGCGGTCTCACCGACCTCGGCACAGGTACTGCCGTACACCGAGAGCAGGCTGCCGTTCTCCGCGACCGCCTCCACCGAACGGTGCGCGGCACGCGCCTCGCGCTGGACGACAGCGGCGAGGCGGACGGCGTGCGGCGTGCGGACGGCCACCCGGGGGCGCAGTCTGGTCCGCGAGAACTCGCTACCGTCCTGGTCCGCGACGAGCCGGCCGCCCTCGACGGTGACGACGCGGTCCCCGAACCGGGCCGCCTCGCGGGGGTCGTCGGCGGTACACAGCACGGTTCCCCCACGGTCGGCGTGGGCGCGCAGCAGCCCGTGCAGCCATCTGTGCTCGTGCGGCGCGAGGCCCTTGGCCGGCTCGTCGAGGACGAGTGTCTGCGGGGCCCCGAGCAGGGCGGCTGCGAGCCCCAGTCTGCGATCCATGCCCAGGGAGAGCGTGCCCAGCCGCTGATCGGCGAGGCCGGCGAGGCCGACCGCGTCGAGCAGCTCGTCCGCGCGGGACACCGGCACTCCGGTGGCGGCGCAGAGCATCCGGAGCTGGCCCCGGGCCGTCCGCGCGGGATGCCCCGGTACGTCCCCGAGGAGCGCGCCCACCTCGCGGGCGGGGTGCGCGATGCGATGGAGGGGGTTACCGCGGAAGTAGGTGATGCCACGGCCGGGTTCGAGCTCCAGCATCAGTCGCAGCGCCGTCGACTTGCCGGATCCGGCGCCCCCGAGGAGGACCGTGACACGGCCGGGCCCGGCCTCGAAGGTGAGGTCGTCGACAGCGGGCGGGCGGTCCCGCCGTGGCTTGCTGGTCAGTCCGATGGCCTGGAGCATCGCTTCTCTCGCGGGAGGTGCGGACGGGAGACCGCTCGGCGGCGGGGCGGGTACCGCAGCAAGATAACGCGACATTTCCGACTTTTGGCGCATCGAGGTTGATCCCGGGTGTCAGATCGACACCCGGCCCCGCTCGACACCCGGCGTTCCCGTCCCTGCGAACCCTCCTGTCCGCACGGTCCCGGCCCGCACCGCCCTCCCCGGTCGACACCACCGGCCCGCTGGTCCGCACCCGCCCGGCTGGCCTGCGTCAGACCTCGGGGCGCAGCATGGGCGGGTTGAGCACCGTGGCACCGCCCGCCCGGAAGAGCTGTGCGGGACGGCCGCCCTGACGGGTGGTCGTACCGCCCGAGGGAACCAGGAACCCGGGCGTCCCGGTCACCTTGCGGTGAAAGTTCCGGGGGTCAAGGACGACTCCCCAGACGGCCTCGTACACCCGCCTCAGCTCTCCGACCGTGAACTCCGGCGGGCAGAAGGCGGTCGCCAGTGACGAGTACTCGATCTTGGAACGCGCCCGTTCCACCCCGTCCCCCAGGATCCGCGCATGGTCGAACGCCAACTGGGCCGTCTGCTCGCCCTCCCGGCCGAATCCGCCCTCCTGGCCGAGCAGGTCCGCCACGGATGCCCACCGCGCGCTGTTCGCGTCCCCGCCCGCCCGGGGGGCCGGCAGATCGGGAGCCAGCACGAGATGGGCGACGCTCACGACCCTCATCCGGGGATCCCGCTCCGGGGCGCCGTAGGTGGCGAGCTGTTCCAGATGCGCACCGTTTCCGGGGGCGGGGGCGGCCGGGTCGTCCGCACACAGGCCGGTCTCCTCCGCGAGCTCCCGGGCCGCTGCCGCCGCCAGATCCTCATCCGCCCGTACGAAGCCGCCCGGCAGCGCCCACCGGCCCTGGAACGGCGGCTCTCCGCGGCGTACGACCAGCGCGCAGAGCGCGTGACGACGCACCGTGAGCACGACCAGATCGACGGTGACAGCGAAGGCGGGAAAGGCCGACGGGTCGTAGGGAGGCATGTGGTGATCATAGTCGTCTGCCTGACGATAAACACTGCTTTCGCCTTCCTGGAGGCCCTTCTTTCCGCCAGGTCCCCCAGCGCTTCGAGCCCTCATCCGGCACGGCTCCGCCGCCTCCCCGGCGGCCCTTCCCCCGGCCCGCCGGAGGGGCCACGAGCGGTTGTGGCCATCGGGCGACCGGGCCCGGCTCAGGGCCGTCACCGCTCGCTCCGGGTGTCCCGCCGGCCGTCGCCCTTGCCGCGGCTGTCCTCCGCCGCCCGGTGGCGCGGGCCGGCGGGTCGGCGGGTCCGCCCGGTGGCAGGCGGACCGGTGACGGGCGATCCACTGGCGGGCGACCCGGTGACCGGCGAACCGCCGGCGGGCGGACGCACCTTCCGGGTGCCCGGACGGACCCGGCGCCCGGCGGTACCACCGGCACCGGGACGCCCGGGAAGGGTGTGCGGCAGCGCAGCGGGGGTCTCCCGGCTCTGTGCGGTGTCGGAGACCGCCGCCGCTGCCCTCGTCTCCGGGGCACCGGTGCCTTCCCCCGCGGCGGGCCGCACGGCCTCCCCGGTCCGCTCGACGGCCAGGGACCCGGCACTCACCCCGGCCCGCTCGGCCTCCCGGGTGTCCCGCTCCCTGCGCAGGCAGTTCCGCAGTGTCTCCGGGTCCAGATTCTCGTTGCACGCCTGGTGCAGCAGCCTGGCGAAGAGGTACTCGGGGTCACGGCGCAGGGCGAGCCCGAGGGCGGCCCGCGCCGTCGGCTCGTCACCGGTGGACCAGGCGACCCAGCCCACCAGCGAGAGCGGCGCGGCGGCGTGCTCCGCGTAGGAGCCGACACAGCGGCGGGACAGCGCACGCCAGAGCCGTAGCGCGGGCTCCGCGTCCGGGCCTTCCATCCACTCCGCGGCCCGGTCCCTGGTCCCCCGGTCCTGGAGCCCGAGGATCACCGCAGCGGCCTCATCGTCGGTGATCAGCCGGTCGTCGGCCGTGTCGGTCCCGGCGCCGCCGGTGGCGGGCGGCGCTCCAGCGATACGCCCCAGCAGCCCGCGGGCCAGACCGATGGTCTCGTCGGCGACCTGCTCCCGTCCGTCCCGGTCCAGGATTCTCGACACGAGCGCGGCGCTCGCGCCATCCAGCGCCTTCTCCTGGCCCAGCGCCGAGGAGGTCGTCCAGGGTTCGAGGCGCGCTTCCATCTCCCGCAGGGATCCGCGCACTTGGATGCCCGCGTAGGCGGCTGCCGCGGCCATCACGGTGGTGCCGGGAGCGGCCAGCACGCTCCCC
>NZ_JBSGUP010000839.1:0-3120 GCF_053607985.1 Streptomyces sp. NPDC055078 | reverse complement strand
CTTCCCGCATGCGGGAAGGGGGCGGGTGTGCGGTCGGTCATCAGGGCCGGGTGATGCGGTGACGGTAGATCCGTGCGGCGGCTGTTACGGCAGCGCAGACGCCCCACGCGATCCACCAGCCGGTGGACACGTCGCCGGCTGCGGATGCAGCGGCGAGTGTGATGCCCCCGCCCGCGACGGCGATGATGTCGCCGTACCGAACGATGCTGTTCACCTGGTCCCTCCTTTCTCTGTGGCCAGTGTGACTGTTACCGGGTGCGTGTGTCGTGGGAGGATGGGACCCCGGAGGGGGCGACTTTCTCTCGCCCCCTCCGGCCTTTCACCGGCGGTGTCATCCGCAACGCTTGCAGCCTCGCGAGCGAACCACGCGGCGATCACCGACCGCGCCGCGCTGATCCCGGTCAGGGCCGCCCCGGCGATGAAGGCCACATCCTCTCGGTTCATTCTGTTCACCTCCCCTCTCCCTTGGTTTGCGACTCCAACTTATAGGCCCCCTAGATTTCCTGTCAAGGGGGTCTAGAAAAGAATCTCGGAACGCCGTACCCTCAACCCATGACCACCGACCTCCGCACCCAGATGGCCACCCACATCAACGCAGCCCTCGCACTCCTCGACGACATCCCCGACCCCGTCGAACGCGAGGCCGCCGCACGCCTCCTCGGAGACGACCTCCTGCCCGCCACCGTTCTGCGCGTAAAGGCCGTACGCGGAGACGCCATCCGGAACCTGCGCGGCCAGGGCAAGACCCTCCGGGAGATCGCCGGACTCACCGGCCTGTCCGTCCCCCGCGTCGACCAGATCGCCAAAGGCGTCAGCAGGGCGGCGAAGAAGTAATGGCCTACCGACCGGACGACCTGCGCGCCATGTCCCCCCGGGATAGGCTCGCCGCCCTACGCGCCATGACGCGCGAGGAGCGGGCCGAACTGGACAACCAGATGGCGGAAGCGCGTAGGGCTGCGGAAGCCCGCTACGGCCCGGCAAAGCCGTGGACCCCCGAGCCCCCATGCGTCCAGCTTGAAGACTGAGCCCGCGTGCGCCGGGCATAACGAAACCGCCCCCCGCCCAGCTCCCGCGAACGCGGCCGGACAGGGGGCGTAGGGGTTGCGGGGCCGGACTCGAACCGGCGTCCATGCCGGGCATGACCCCGGCCGCTCTGTGCCTGTTGAGCTACCCGCACCCCCTGGTCAGCGGAGGAGTGCGAACGGTTTGTATGACATGCAAACTGGTCAGCGGAGGATGGCGATGAGGCCGGTGGCCACGCCTGCGACTTCGGTCAGGGCGCCGACTGCTTGCAGTGGCCAGCGGGTCTTCTTCCATTCCTCGACGTCCGCGCGGACATCGGCGATCTCCTGGCTTGTCTCTACCCGGAGGTCGCGCAGTTCCTGGTCCTTCTCGGCGCGGAGGTCGCGGAGGTCCTGTTCCCTACGGGTCGACCGCTCGACGAGTACCGCGCAGGCAGTCTTGATGTCGCCGAGGTCCCGGCCGAAGGATGCGAAGTCGCCGTGTGTTCTCTCCAGTTCGAGGGCGGCCTGCGTCGACTCCTGCGGCGTCACCGCCTACACACCCCGGGCCGGGGAGACGGAGTTCCATTCGGCCCGGAGTCTGGCGGCGAGGCCCTCACCAGCGACCACGAGGCCGCGGTCCCGCCGGACAGGGATGCGCGTGGCAGAGGCCGAGTGCTGGACCTCGATATGGTCCGGGCGCGTGACCATGCCCGTGATGCCTGACGGACGCGTGTGGGGACTGAACTGCTCGGAAGCTATCGCGTGCGAGACGGTCGCTACGGCGGATCGGTGCACTCGCCACATAGAATCCGGCCATGGCCGATATTGATCTATCTGATGAGCTGCTGGATCTGGAGCGGGCGGCCTGGGCGGAGATCCGGGCGGGGGTGCTGACCGTGGAGACGGCGTATGCCGTGCAGGCCGCGATCACCGGGCATGCGCAGGCCAATGGGTACTCGCGGTATGAGGTGGAGGCGGCGCTCAAGAGGGCCGTGCGGCGCCCGGAGGGCTGAGGGGTGGCGGGGTTGGCGGCGCGGGTGGGGTAATCGTTCGATGAATGTCCATGGGGTGGGGCGTGACCTGGGGGTTCAGGGTCCGTGGGCTGCTGTTCGGGCCGCTCGGGGTAGCTCACACGGCCTAACCCGAATGGGTGACAAGGCGTGGCTGAGCAGGTGGTCGGTCGTTCCCAGATGGGCAACCTATGCACTGGCCGTACGCGGTCAGCCCGCCGCCCCACTGGGGGAACGACGGGCTGATACGCAGGGAAGGGGTCGACGGTGAGCTACTTGCGGTACAGCCACCTCCACGCCCTGCCTCATGCGGCCGGTGGCAGAAGTGCCAGCCGCAAGCCGGCCACCATGGCGAGCGACATCAGCAGTGCGGGCAGGGGGTCTTGTCCGCCCGAGGCCATCAGGACCAAGAGGCAGCCGGGGCCGGCGGATGCCAGTGCGGCCTCAGTGGGGGGCTGGAGAGAGAATGGGCGGTCCGCAGGAGACTGCGGATCACGGCCAGTCCGGGACTGGCCGGGGGGTTGCGTCACGGCGACCTCCGGGTGAAGGGGGAGGCGTCGCGAGGGCTCGCCAGATCCTGCCGAGACGAGCACCTGCGGCGCCTTCCCTGATCTATGTCGTCGCATCGCTAACGGAGCACGCTCACGCTTGGGTGCGTTGCGCCACCGGGATGAATGATCCTGACGCACTACGGGTTGACGCTGCCGCGTGTTGCCTTGACGAACCGTTCATTCCCTGAGGGCGTACGAGAGGCCCCGCCCGGACTCCGAAGGGTCGGGCGGGGGCGTGCACATCGACTCGGCGTCGGGGACGGGGCGCGTTGTCGCCGGGCGCCCGGTGTGCGGGTGTTGGGGTCAGCCCCCGTCGCAGCCGGTGCCGTCGTTGTCGCGGTCGAGGTGGCGGCCGTAACCGGGGTCGCCGCGGGTGACGGGGGCGGCGCCGGCCGCGCGGGCCGCCGCACAGTTCTCGTAGTAGACGCTTGAACTGCCTCCGCTGCCGGAGCCTCCGCTGTCGCTGCCTCCGCTGCCGGAGCCGGAGTCGGAGGCGTTGACGGTCTCCGTCTCGGTGACGGTCGGGCCGGGTTTGGTGCCGGTGACCGTGGGTGC
>NZ_JBSGUP010000838.1:0-3128 GCF_053607985.1 Streptomyces sp. NPDC055078 | reverse complement strand
GTGAGCCGGGCCCCTACCCGTAGAACAGAACCTGGCGCGACCGGCTCAAGCCGGTACCCGGGACCCGCGCGTCCCGGTTCAAGCCGGTACCCGGCAACCGTGCGACCGGCTAGGTCGGTACCCGGCCGCCCGCGCATCCGGCTCAGTCGGTCAGATTCACCGAGCGGGCCGAGGTCGCGCCGATCGCTTCCGCGATCTCGGTGACGACCGTCGGCGGCACGGTGTCGTCCACCGTCAGGACGACGAGCGCCTCCCCGCCCTCCTCGGCGCGCGAGACCTGCATACCGGCGATGTTCAGTCCGGCCTCGCCGAGGATCTGGCCGACGGTGCCGACGACACCGGGGCGGTCGTCGTAGCGGAGGACGAGCATATGGTCGGCGAGGGCCAGATCGACATCGTGCTCACCGATGGCGACGATCTTCTGAAGGTTCTTGGGTCCGGCGAGCGTGCCGGAGACCGCGACCTCCTCGCCGCCCGAGAGCGTGCCCCGCACGGTGACGACATTGCGGTGGTCCGGGGACTCGGAGCTGGTCGTCAGCCGTACCTCGACACCGCGCTCCTGCGCGAAGAGGGGGGCGTTGACATATGACACGGTCTCGTCGACGACATCCTCGAACACGCCCTTGAGCGCGGACAGTTCGAGCACCTTGACATCATGCTGGGTGATCTCGCCGTACACCTCGACATCGAGCCGGACCGCGACCTCGCCCGCGAGGGCGGTGAAGATCCGGCCGAGGCGCTCGGCGAGCGGCAGTCCGGGCTTGACGTCCTGGGCGATCACGCCGCCCTGGACGTTGACCGCGTCCGGGACCAGCTCACCGGCGAGCGCGAGCCGTACGGAACGGGCGACGGCGATGCCCGCCTTCTCCTGCGCCTCGTCGGTGGACGCGCCGAGGTGCGGGGTGCAGACGACCTGGTCGAACTGGAACAGCGGGGAGTCGGTGCACGGCTCCTTCGCGTACACATCGAGGCCCGCTCCGGCGACCCGGCCCTCCTTGAGGGCGGAGTACAGCGCCTCCTCGTCGACGATCCCGCCGCGCGCGGCGTTGACGATCCGGACGGTCGGCTTGACCTTGTGCAGGGCCTCGTCGCCGATCAGTCCGAGCGTCTCGGGCGTCTTGGGGAGGTGGACGGTGATGAAGTCGGAGGCTTCGAGCAGCTCGTCGAGGGTGAGCAGCTTGACCCCCATCTGCGCGGCCCGCGCGGGCTGTACATAGGGGTCGTACGCGACGATCTTCATGCCGAACGCGGACATCCGCTGGGCGACCAGCACCCCGATCCGGCCGAGGCCGACGACGCCGAGGGTCTTCTCGGCCAGCTCGACGCCGGTGTACTTGGAGCGCTTCCACTCGCCGTTCTTCAGGGCGGTGTTGGCCTGCGGGATATTGCGGGCGGTGGCGACCAGCAGACCGCAGGCCAGCTCGGCGGCGGTGACGATGTTGGAGGTCGGGGCGTTGACGACCATCACGCCGGCCTTGGTGGCGGCGGATACATCGACATTGTCCAGACCGACACCCGCGCGGGCGACGACGCGCAGCTTGCGCGCGGCGGCGATGGCCTCGGCGTCGACCTTGGTGGCGGAGCGGACGAGGATGGCGTCCACATCGGCGATGGCGGGGATCAGCTCCGCGCGGTCCGCGCCGTTGCAGTGCCGGATCTCGAAGTCCGGTCCGAGTGCGTCCACGGTGGCGGGCGACAGCTCTTCAGCGATGAGTACGACGGGTTTGGGAGACGCAGTGCTCACGTGAGTCCTCACAGGTCCAGTGCTGACGGCCGTCCCGACGGCCGCAGGCGGTGGAGGGGCTAGCCGCGTGGAAGACGCACGACACTGTGGGCCTGACGCGTAGGTGTTGTTGAGAAGTGTAGTGGTGCGTCGGGGTGAGTCTTGCGCCTTCTCGGCAGGATCACCCGTCCGTGGCTGGACAGAGTGGAGAACCGGCGGGCCCGCGCGCCGGGGTGCTCCGGCGGAGAGGAGGGGCGCAGGGCGCCCCGCCCCTCCGCCACCGGCTCACGCGTCGTCGTTGTCGACCCAGCTCATGAGCTTGCGCAGTTCCTTGCCGGTGCTCTCCAGCAGGCTGTCCTCGTCCTGCTTCTTGTACTCGTTGTACTTCTTCAGACCGCCGTGGTACTCGTCCATCCAGTTCTTGGCGAAGGTGCCGTCCTGGATCTCGGCGAGGATCTTGCGCATCTCCGCCTTGGTCTGGTCGGTGATGATGCGGGGGCCGGTGACATAGTCGCCCCACTCGGCGGTCTCGGAGACCGACCAGCGCATCTTCTCCAGGCCGCCCTCGTACATCAGGTCCACGATCAGCTTCAGCTCGTGGAGGCACTCGAAGTACGCGATCTCCGGCTGGTAGCCCGCCTCGACCAGGGTCTCGAAACCGGCCTTGACCAGCGCGGACGCGCCACCGCAGAGGACGGCCTGCTCGCCGAAGAGGTCGGTCTCGGTCTCCTCGGTGAAGGTCGTCTTGATGACGCCCGCGCGGGTGCCGCCGATGCCCTTGGCGTACGACAGGGCCAGCGCGAAGCCCTTGCCGGTGGCGTCCTGCTCGACCGCGGCGATACACGGGACGCCGCGGCCCTCCTCGTACTGGCGGCGGACCAGGTGGCCCGGGCCCTTGGGGGCGACCATGGCGACGTCGACACCGGCCGGCGGCTTGATGAAGCCGAAACGGATGTTGAGACCGTGGCCGAAGAACAGCGCGTCGCCGTCCTTCAGGTTGTCCTTGATGGACTCCTCGTAGACCTGGGCCTGGATCGGGTCCGGGACGAGGATCATGATGACGTCGGCCTCGGCGGCGGCCTCGGCCGGCGTCACCACGCGCAGGCCCTGCTCCTCGGCCTTGGTCTTGGACTTGGAGCCCTCGTGCAGACCGACTCGGACATCGACGCCCGAGTCACGGAGCGACAGCGCGTGGGCGTGGCCCTGGCTGCCGTATCCGATGACCGCGACCTTGCGGTTCTGAATGATGGACAGGTCGGCGTCGGCGTCGTAGAACAGCTCGGCCACTGGGATATCTCCTTGGTGTGCAGGTGTGCGTCCCACCGTACGGCGGGGCTGGCTGGGGACGGGAAAGGGTCTCGCGATCCGGGCGGTCGGGCCCGGGGGCGGCGCCGGACCCGGGAAC
>NZ_JBSGUP010000837.1:0-3130 GCF_053607985.1 Streptomyces sp. NPDC055078 | reverse complement strand
CGCCCGGACGGCATTCGCGCGCCGCAACGTATGGATACCGATTGCTAGTGACGATTCACTTAATACTGCGCATCCAGATGGAGAGAACTGACGTGAAAGCACAATTCTCCTTCCAAGAGCACGCGTTTCGCCTCGATATGCAGAACTTCTACCGCCGCGAAATCCCTGGTGAGATTCGCGACCGAACGCGTCTGGCGATTCACGTCAACGAGAACGACCGCAAGGCCGCCCAGCGGATCCTCAACGCCCACCGGATGGCGGTGCCCCACTGGCCCGTCGAGTTCGGCGGGCAGGACTGGACGCCGCTGCAGCGCCACATCTGGCTCGACGAGATGCAGCTCGCCTGCGTGCCCGAACCGCTCGTGACCAACACTGCGATGGTCGGTCCGGTGATCGCGAAGTTCGGCAGCACCGAGCAGAAGGAGCGCTTCCTGCCGGCCACTGCCAACCTCGACATCTTTTGGTGCCAGGGGTTCTCCGAGCCGGAGGCGGGCTCCGACCTGGCGTCGCTGCGCACCCGAGCGGTCCGCGATGGCGACGAGTACGTCGTGAGTGGACAGAAGACCTGGACGTCCCTGGCGCAGCACGCCGACTGGATCTTCATGCTGGTGCGCACCGATCCGGACGCGACACGTCCGCAGCAGGGCATCTCCTTCCTGCTCGTCGACATGAACAGCCCGGGCATCACAGTGCGGCCGATCGAGCTCATCGACGGCGGGCGCGAGGTCAGCGAGGTGTTCTTCGACGAGGTCCGGGTACCCGTCGGCAACCTCGTCGGCGAGGAGAACAAGGGCTGGACCTACGCCAAGTTCCTCCTGGGCAACGAGCGCAACAGTGTCGCTCGCACAGGGGTGAGCAAGGTGAAGCTCGCCCGCGCCAAGGAGTACGCCGCACAGCGGCGGACCCGTCGCGGCACCCTGCTCGACGACCCGCGGTTCGCGGCCCGGCTCGCCGAGCTCGAGAACGAGGTGCTCGCGCTCGAACTCACCCAGCTGCGGATCGTCACGTCGAAGCGCGTCCACGCCGCCGTGCCCTCGGTGCTCAAGCTGCGCGGCTCGCAGCTGCAGCAGGCCGCAACCGAGCTGCTGCTCGACGTCGCGGGCGTGGACGCCCTCGCGGTCGGTGGGTCCGCGAGCCACGCACCGGACTGGGCCCAGCGGTCCGGACCGACGTACCTGAACTACCGCAAGGTCTCGATCTACGGCGGCGCGAACGAGATCCAGCGCAGCCTTATCGCGGGCGCCGTCATGGGACACGGGGGCTGACGATGGACTTCGAGCTCGATGCCGACCAGCAGGCGCTGGTCGAGGCGACGGCCAACCTCCTCAAGCGGCATCCGGTCAAGGGACCGGGCGGCGGCGAGCTGCGGAGGGCGATGGCCGAGATGGGTCTGCTGGGGCTGCCGTTCAGCGAGGACGACGGCGGCGCCGGCGCCGGACCCGCCGAGGTGTACGCCGTCGCGACGGAGCTGGGGCGACACCTGGCCCGCGAGCCGTACGCGGAGACGGTCGTCCTGGCGGGTGGCGTGGTCGCCGCCGCGGGTTCCCCCGAGCAGCGCTCGACGCTGCTCGGCGGGATCAGCCAGGGACACACGGTGCTGGCACTGGCGCACCAGGAGCCCGGGCGACCGTGGAGCTGGGAGCCCGACGGCACTTGGGCCCGGCAGGAGGACGCGGACATCTGGCGGCTCACCGGGGTCAAGAGCCCGGTGCTCGGCGGTGCCGACTCGGACACGTTCGTGGTCAGTGCGAAGGAGGCCGCGCCGGACGCCGTACGGCTCTTCGTCGTCGCCGCCGACGCGCCGGGGGTGACCGTCCGGCGGACGAGCACGATCGATGGCCGGGGCGCTGCGGAGCTCGAGCTGGCCGGAGCCCCGGGCATGCCGCTCGGCACGGCGCAGGACCACACCCAGGCGCTCCACGAGGCGACGGTGTACGCCCAGGCGGCACTGTGCGCAGAGGCGGTCGGACTGATGGACGCCGTGCTCGCGATGACCGTCGAGCACCTCCGGACCCGGCGCCAGTTCGGCGTGCCCCTGGCGTCGTTCCAGGCCCTCGCCCATCGCGTCGCCGATCTCTACGTCGCGCTCGAGCTCGCGCGCAGCATGAGCGCCTTCGCCACGATGAGCCTGGTCGACGGCGCCCGGGACGGCGTCATCGCCGCGCGTGCCCGGCTCCGAGTCGCCCGCTCCTCCCGGTTGATCGGCCAGGAGGCCATCCAGCTGCACGGGGGCATCGGCCTCACCACAGAGCACCCGGTCAGCCACCACGTAAGCCGGCTCGTCGCGATCGACCGGACCCTCGGCGACGCCGACGACGCCCTCGACGTACTGGCGGGTGCGCTCAATCAGCACCCCTTCATCGAAGTGGGAAAGTGAACATGCCGATCGAACGCACGGTCTTCACGGCCGAGCACGAGGAGTTCCGCCAGGTCATGCGGTCCTTCATCGCCACCGAAGTCGTACCGCAGTATGCCGAGTGGGAGCGCCAAAACCAGGTACCGCGTGACCTCTTCCGCAAGCTGGGCAAGCTCGGCGTCATGGGATTCGACATCCCGGAGAAGTACGGAGGCCCAGGCCCCACGAGCTTCAAGTTCCAGGCCGTGCTGGCGGAGGAGGCGGCGCGCGCCGCAGTCGGTCTGGGGCACTACTCGGTCAGCACGGGCATCGTTCTGCCGTACCTGCTGCGGCTGGCCACGCCGGCGCAGAAGGAGCGTTGGCTGCCGGGAGTGGCGACCGGCGAGACGGTCCTGTGCATCGCGATGACCGAGCCAGGGACGGGCTCGGATCTCGCGGGCATCCGGACGACCGCGCAGCGCGCCGCAGACGGCTCGCACTACGTGCTCAACGGCGCCAAGACGTTCATCACCGGGGCACGCAACTCCGAACTGTGCGTCGTGGTGGCGCGGACGTCCCCGCCGGGCGACGACCGCCGGCACGGGCTCAGTCTCTTCGTCGTCCCGACGGACAGCCCGGGCTTCGAGATCGGGCGACGCCTGGAGAAGATCGGACTCAAGGCCAGCGACACGAGCGAGCTCGCGTTCACCGACGTCGTCGTACCGGCCGAGAACCTGCTCGGTGAAGCCGATCGGGCCTTCGCCTACCTGGGCCAGAACCTGCCGCGCGAGCGGC
>NZ_JBSGUP010000836.1:0-3130 GCF_053607985.1 Streptomyces sp. NPDC055078 | reverse complement strand
CGCTCTGACCGCGCAGGGCATCGCCGTACGCCGTCTGCGGGTCTCCCGTGCGTTCCACTCACCTCTCATGCGACCGATCGCCGGCCCGCTGGCCGAGGCGGCGGGGGCGCTCACCCTCCACGCCCCGTCCGTTCCGCTGATGAGCACGGTCACCGCCGAGTGGCAGCCGGTGCTCGACCCGGAGTATCTGCGGAGCCATGCCCTGCGCCCGGTGCTCTTCGGCGCCGCCGTGGAGCGGCTGGCCGACGACGGTTACGACACGTTCGTGGAGATCGGACACGGCGCGACACTGTCCGGGGCGGTCCTCGCGGCAGCGGCGGGCAGACGCGTAACGGACCGCACGGACCGCACGGACCGCACGGACCGCGGGGACCGTCACCCCGGTGAGGCGGCAGCGACCGCGCCCCGCGAGGGAACCGCCGCTCCCGCCGGGGAGTCGGCCGACCGGGTGATGGCGATCCCCGCGCTTCCGGGCGATCGCGACGGCGGCCCGCGCGCCGGACTGGACTCCGCTGCCCGTGAGGGGCGCGGGGCCCTGCTGGAGACCGTCGGACGGCTGTGGTCACGTGGGGTGCCGGTGGACCGTACCGCCCTCGACGCGGGTCATCACCGGGTCCCTCTGCCGCCGTACCCCTTCCAGCGCCGGCGGCACTGGGCGGACCCGCCGGTGAACCGCCTGCTGCACCGGGTCGGGTGGGAGGACACCCCCATCCCCCGGCCGCGCGGCCGTGCCCTGGTGGGTCCGGTGCTGCTGACGGGCCCCGACGCCGCGTCGGTACGCTCGCTCACCGAACAGCTCACAGCCCGGGGCGTCCGCGTGCACGCGGCAGGTGACGGACCGCCGGACACCGTCGTCCTGGTCGCAGGACCGACGCCCGGCCTGACGGCGCCGGACCTCGCCACTCCCGACGTGACAGCGCCCGGCCTCGCGGCATCGGCCCTCGCCACTCCCGGCTCGGCGGCGCCCGGCCTCGCCACGCCCGACCCGACGGCGCCCGCCATCGCAGCTCCCCGCGCTCTCGACCGGGCCCAGAACGCCGGGCTGACGGCCTTCCGCGAGGCGCTCGCGCTGCTCGACGAGACGCGGGCGGGACGGCTGCTCCTGCTGACCGAGGACGTGCACACCACCGGGGCGGCGCCCGAGAATCCCCGCCCGTCCCACGCCATCCTCACCGGTCTCGTACCCGCGCTCCAGCAGGAGACGCCGGGACTGGCGGCGGCCTGTGTCGACCTCTGTTCGCTCGACACCCCGTCACAGCGCCTGGAGGCCGTACTCGCCGAACTGCGGGCGGACGGCACGGCGGGCCCGGCCGCAGCGGTCGCCTGGCGCGCGGGTCGCAGACTCACCCGGACCGTCGCACCGCTGACCGGTGCCGTACCGCCGTCCCCGCTGCCGCCGGACGGCACCTTCCTCATCACCGGAGGCGGCGGCGGGATCGGTGCCGCGCTCGCCCTCGTACTCGCCGGGCTCGGCCGCCCGACCCTCGTACTCGCGGGCCGCTCTCCCCGGCCGCCCGTGGGACTGCTCGACCGGCTCGGCGCGCTCGGCGCCACCGTCCACTACCGCGTGGCCGATGTGTCGGTCGAGCGCGACGTCGACGCCCTCGTCGCCGGACTGCCCCGGCTGGATGCCGTCTTCCACGCGGCAGGGGTGGTACGGCCCGGGACACTGCGGAACAAGTCCACCGATGAGATGGCCGGGGTCCTGGCCGCCAAAACACATGGCAGCCTGCTGCTCTCCCTGGCCCTGCGCCGGTATCGCCTGAACCCGGCGGTCTGTGTGGCGTTCTCCTCGGTCTCCTCCGTACTGCCGGGTCTGGCGGGCGCGCTCGGCGACTACGCGGCCGCCAGCGCCTTCCTGGACGCGTTCGCCGCTTCGGAGCGCCGGGCGGGGAGGCCGTGGCTGTCCCTGAACCTGGGGGCGTTCGCCGAGACGGGACTCGCCGCCGCCCTGGGCACGGGCGCGTCGCCCGCCGGTGGCCGGCCCATGGCCACCGCTCCCGCGCTGGCCGCGCTGCGCACGGCGTGCGGAGTCGACAGCGCGCAACTGCTGATCGCCGACCTGACACCGGCTCCCCCGCCCCCGGCGTTCCCGGGGCCCCCGTCGCTCCCGTCGCCCCCGTCAGAGCCGGTGCCTGCCCAGGGTTCACGGCCGGCACCGGCGGCGGTGACGCGATCCGACCCGGCGCGCGGCCGCCACCAGGCCGTATCCGGCGAGGCATCCGGTACGGAAACGGCGGTGCTGCTGCGTCAGCTACTGGCCACGGCGCTGCGGCTGCCGCCCGCCGCCGTCCCGGACGACGAGCCGTTCCTCGCCCTGGGGCTCGACTCGCTCGCCGCCGTCGACCTCGTCAAGCAGCTCGAACGGGCGCTTGGCACCACTCTGCCCGCCACGCTCTTCTTCGAGTACCGGACCGTCCGCGAGCTGGCCGCACACCTCGACACCTCGCCCCGCACACCGCCCCCGCCGGCACGGGCACCGGCACCGGCCGAAGACACCGCCACCGACGCGCCGTTCCCCCTCACCCCCGTCCAACTGGCCTTCCACACCAGCGGTCGGCTCCACCCCGACATCCCGGCCCGCTGCTTCGTACGCCAGACCATCCGGGGCCCCCTGGACACCGGCCTGCTCGGGCGGGCCCTCGCCGCGCTCGCCGACCGGCACACCATGCTCCGGATCCGTTTCGAGAACCCCGAGAACCCCGAGAACTCCGACAACACGGACGCGACGCAGAACGCCGGGAGCGGGGCCGGCGGAACCACACCGCGCCAGTACGTCGCACCTCCCGCGCCGCTGTCCGCCTGGTACGAGGTGAACGAGCACCCCGGCAGCGTCGACGACCTGGAAACCGCCCTGTGCAACCGGCCTTTCGACCTTGCCGCCGAGCCTCCGGTACGCGCGGTTCTCGCCCGGGAGAGCGCGGACCTGGCCCATCTGGTGCTGGTGCTCCACCACGCGGCGGGCGACGGGTACAGCCTCAACGTCCTCGCCGAGGACCTCTGGTCCATCTATACCGCACTGTCCCAGGGGCGCGAGCCGTCCCTGCCGCCGCTCGGTACGGACTTCGCGCGGTACGCGGCCGCTGTCGCCGATGACCGGTCGTCCGCCGCCTTCGCCGAGGACCAGCGC
>NZ_JBSGUP010000835.1:0-3135 GCF_053607985.1 Streptomyces sp. NPDC055078 | reverse complement strand
CGTCTGGCCGGTCCGCCGGGGCCCGCTCGCGCGGTCCGGCCCGCTCAGGATCGGGTGAAGATCCATTCGTGGTTGTTCCGGCTCTCCTGCGCACAGGGCCAGATGAGCAGTTCGCGCCGGTTCTCGTCAGGGCCGTAGGCGTCCAGGCACATGTTGCGGCTGGCGGCGTTGCGTATCCAGAACTTCCCGTCCGCCCGCTTGTCCAGCCACCACAGCTGATTGTCCTTGGTGGTGCCGGTGCACCCGGCCTCCTTGACCCTGGTGTCGGGGCCGGACGGCTTGGTGCCGGGCAGATCCAGGCACCTGGCGTTCGAGACATTGCGGATCTGGAAGAGCGGCACCCCGCCGGGCCCGGCCGCGCCGTTGCGCTTCTCGACGTTCCACAGCTGGTTGTCGTCGCTGTTGCTGTTGCATGTGGACTGATGCACCGGCCCGTCCGGCCTGCCGCTCGCGGTGGGGATGTCGACGCAGGTGCTGTTCGTGTTGTTCTTGATCAGCACTCGGGTCAGGACGGCCGGAAGACTGGCCGCTGCCGCGCTCACCTTCTTCCGCGCCACCTCCTTCGGCTTGTTCGGCGCGTTACTGGGCTGGTGAGGCTGGACGGCATTCACGCCGGCTGTCGGCGCGGACGCCTTCTCCGGCGCCTTAGCCTTCGCCTTCGTCGAAGTCTCCGTGGGGGAGGGTGACTTCTTCGGCTTGGTCCCTGTGGGGGAGGGCTTCTCGGCGACGAAGGCACCCGCCGGTTCGCCTCCCTGGTCCAGGACGGTGTCGGTGGCAGAGGTCTTGACGACCTTCCCCTCCTCGTCGTCCTTCCCGGTCGCCATGACCAGCAGCGGAACGGCGATCAGGATGGCGCCCGCCATGGCGGCTCCGGCGAGCACGGGCTTCCGGGGGCGGCCGGACCCGCCCTCGTCGGAGTCGGGCGAGTCACCGCCGGCCCCTGCGGCGGCGGTCGCGGTGACTCCCTGGCCTTGCCCGGGGGCAGCGACGGCGGCGAGTCGCCGCGCGCCCGCCCCCTCCGCCGCGCCCCTGCCCTGCTCTTCCCCGGCCTCGCTGTTCCCGGCGGTCGCCTCGCCGGTCGCCGCGCTGCTGTTCCCGGCGGTCGCGTTCCCCACGCTGCCGTTCTCGGCGGACGCCCCACCGGTCGCCGCGCCGCCGTTCCTGCTCACCTCGCTGCTTTCCGCGCCGCTGGTTCCGCCGCTTGCCTCGCGGCTGTTCCCGGCGGTCGGACCGCCGCTCCCTGTGCCGCCGTTCCCGCCGGTCGCCGCGCCGCTCTTGGGATCCCGGGCCCTTTCGCCACGGGACTCCTCCGCGGCGGCGGCACCCGCGCCGCTTGCCGCCGCCCCGGTTTCCGGGCCACTTACCGCCTCGGTGGACCGGGCTCCCGCACCGGCACCGGCCGCCGGTTCGCTCGCCGCGGCCCCCGCCCCGCCCTCCGGGGCGGGGGTGGTCCGGGGCTTCCCGCCGCCGGTGAGGCTGGCCGCGATGGCCTCGGCGTCGGGCGCGTTGGCGCTCGCACCGCGGGCGGAGGACTCGCCCGGTACCTGTTGCTGGTCGGACATGTACTACTCCTTCGGCTCCGGAGGCGCTGCCTCAGGGCAGTGAGGGACATCGGGGAAAGGTGTCGGTGTTCCGTGGTGCTTGTCCAGCGCTCGGCTCAGTACCCGTGCCCCGGGGGACGGGTGGCGTCGCCGCCGGAGCCAGTGGGCCCGCCGCCCGCAGATGCCCGGCGAGCCGGGCCGGGCAGGTGTCGTCGCGGCCGGTCAGCGCGCGGGCCAGCGCGGCGTGCAGGAGTTGCCGCGCGGAGGGCGTGAGGGTGCCGAGCAGCACCTCGTGGACCAGTTCGGGAAGCCGGTAGTGACCGGCGGCCGGGTCACCGCCGTCCGGGTGCCAGACCAGCAGCTCGGCTGTGACGGCGGCGTCGACCAGCGGTGGCAGCAGGTCGCGCGGCACGCCCTGGACCTCGGTGAGCAGATCGAGGTCCAGACGTCCGCCGTCGACGGCTGTGTGGGTGAGGGCGGTACGGACCTGGGTGGACACCCTGGCCAGCCGGTCGTGGACGATGGTGCTCAACGGAGGAGGCACCCGGGAGCCCGGACCGCTCCGCTGATCCGGCGTCAGCTTCAAAAGCTCCGTCAGGGCGAAGGGGTTGCCGGCCCCGCGGCGGTGCAATGCCTCGGCCCCGGCCGGGTCCTCTCCGGCCGCCGCCAGCATTTCGCACACGTCCCCGGCGGTCAGTGGTTCCAGGTGCAGCCAGGCCGTGCCGCGCCGGGCAAGGTCCGCGAGCAGGCCGCTGACCTCCGGGGTACCGGTGTCGCGCAGGGTGCACACCACGGCCGCGGGGGTGTCCCGTGACAGCGCGGCGAGCCGTCGCAGCCGCCCGTAGGTCTCCTGAGTGGCCTCGTCCAGGTCGTCGACCAGACACAGCGTGGGCGCCCGGCCCAGCTCCCGGACGAGCGCTGCCACCGGCTCCGGCTCGGATGGGGACGCCGCGTTCGCTTCCCCTCCGGCGTTCCGCTGCCGCAGCAGGTCGAGGAGCTGGAGTACCGGGCACACGCCCGCCGACCGGCCGTCCGAGCCGACCCCGCCGCCGTCGACGCGGACGACGGGCAGCCCGGCCGCGGCGGCCCGTACGGCCAGTTCGTCCAGCAGCCGGGTCTTGCCGGTGCCCTCCGCACCGGAGACCACCGCCCACTGGGTGCTCCCCGCCGACGCCGCCCGAAGCAGCCCGTCGAGCTGCGCCGTCTCCTCGGCGCGCCCCACCAACGGCGGCAGGGCGGGTGGCCGCGGCACCGGGGCGGCGGTCAGGCGGTCCGGCACCCGGGGCCCCAGGTCGGAGCCCAGGACATCGATGTCGTGGCGCAGGATGGCCGTGTGCAGGTCCCGCAGTCCGGGGCTGGGGTCGAGGCCGAGTTCCCGCGCGAGCAGGGCGCGGAACCTCTCGTACTCCCGCAGCGATTCCACGGGCCGTCCGGCCGCGTACAGAGCGCGCATCAGCAATGCCCAGGATGCCTCACGCAGTGGAGCGTCGGTGGTGAGCCGGGTGGCAGCGGTCACGGCCCGCTCCAGGTCGCCCTGTTTGATGAGGATCGTGGTCCGCAGCTCCCGGGCGTCCTGGCGGGCGGCGTTGAGCCG
>NZ_JBSGUP010000834.1:0-3138 GCF_053607985.1 Streptomyces sp. NPDC055078 | reverse complement strand
AACAGGCACCTCCGTAGCGAGCCGGGGACGCCGGGCACCGGGAAGAGCCGGTGGGTCCGCGTCGCGCCTTCCGGGCGAAACCTCGTATGGTCGTGTCCGTGTTGGAGGAGATGAGGATACGGTCGCTCGGGGTCATCGACGACGCTGTTGTCGAGCTGTCGCCCGGTTTCACCGCGGTGACCGGTGAGACGGGCGCGGGCAAGACCATGGTCGTCACCAGCCTGGGGCTGCTGCTCGGTGGGCGGGCGGACCCGGCGCTGGTGCGGATCGGCGCCAAGTCGGCGGTGGTGGAGGGCCGGATCGGCGTACGCGCCGGGTCGCCCGCCGCTCTGCGGGCCGAGGAGGCCGGGGCCGAACTCGACGACGGCACGCTGCTGATCAGCAGGACCGTATCGGCGGAAGGACGTTCCCGGGCGCACCTCGGCGGGCGCTCCGTGCCCATGGGTGTCCTGTCCGAGCTGGCCGACGACATGGTCGCCGTCCACGGCCAGACCGACCAGCAGGGCCTGCTGCGCCCGGCCAGGCAGCGTGCGGCGCTCGACCGGTACGCGGGCGGCGCGGTGACCGGCCCGCAGACGAAGTACGCCGCCTCCTACGGCAGGCTGCGGGCGGTCTGCGCCGAACTGGACGAACTCACCACCCGCGCCCGTGAGCGCGCCCAGGAAGCGGAACTGCTGCGGTTCGGGCTGAACGAGATCGCGGGCGTCGAGCCACGCGCCGGCGAGGATGTGGAACTCGCCGCCGAGGCCGAGCGGCTGGGCCACGCGGAGGCCCTCGCCTCCGCCGCCTCCGTCGCGCACACCGCGCTCGTCGGCAACCCCGAGGATCCGGAGGGCGTCGACGCGACGACGATGGTCGCGGGCGCCGGGCGGGCACTGGACGCCGTACGCACCCATGATCCGGCCCTCGCCGCGCTCGCCGACCGGATGGGGGAGATCTCCATCCTGCTGGGCGATGTCGCAGGAGAACTCGCCGGATACGCGGACAACCTGGACGCCGATCCGCTGCGGCTGGCGGCGGTCGAGGAGCGGCGGGCCGCTCTGACCGGCCTGACCCGCCGGTACGGCGCGAGCATCGATCTGGTGCTCGCGTGGTCCCAGGAGAGCGCCGCCAGGCTCACCGAACTCGACGGCGACGACGACCGCATCGGCGAGCTGACCGCCGAGCGCGACACCCTGCGCGCCGAACTGTCCGGCCTGGCGCAGGCCCTGACGGACGCCCGTACGGAGGCCGCGGACCGGTTCGCGCGGGCCGTCACCGACGAGCTGTCCTCGCTCGCGATGCCGCACGCGCGCGTGTCGTTCGCGATCAGCCAGAGCGAGGACGCCGAGGGCGTCGAGGTCGGCGGGCGGACGGTGGCGTACGGCCCGAACGGCGCCGACGAGGTCGAGCTGCTGCTCGCCCCGCACCCGGGCGCGCCGCCCCGGCCGATCGCCAAGGGCGCGTCCGGCGGGGAGCTGTCGCGGGTGATGCTCGCGGTCGAGGTCGTCTTCGCGGGCACCGACCCCGTGCCGACCTATCTCTTCGACGAGGTCGACGCGGGGGTGGGCGGCAAGGCGGCGGTCGAGATCGGCCGCAGGCTGGCGAAACTCGCCCGGACCGCACAGGTGATCGTGGTGACGCATCTGCCTCAGGTGGCGGCGTTCGCGGACCGTCAGCTGCTGGTCGAGAAGACCAACGACGGCTCGGTGACCCGCAGCGGAGTCACGGTCCTGGCCGGTGAGGACCGGGTCCGTGAACTGTCCCGGATGCTCGCCGGGCAGGAGGACTCCCAGACGGCGCGGGCGCACGCGGAGGAACTGCTGGCGGCGGCGCGGGTGGACGGGTAGGGGCCGGCCCGCCCCCCGGGGACCGGCCGCCGCCTCGCCCGGTCCCGGGTACCCCAGGACTCACCCATGTGAGTGATCCCGGGGCAGCTGAGCCCGTGCCCCGGCACAGGTGCGGTGCCGGAACGTGCGTACGGGCTGGCATCCTTGGCGGGTGACACAGCTGCGTACGGTCCAAGTACTGGGCGGCGGCAGCGCGGGCAGCAGCGCGCACGTCCGATCCCTGGCCGAGGGGCTGGTGGCGCGGGGCGTGCGGGTGACCGTGTGCGCTCCGGCCGAACTGGAACACCTCTACGACTTCCCCTCCGCCGGGGCCCGTTTCACACCCCTGCCCCGACGCGGCGGCCCGGCGGCGGTCGCCGCTCTGCGCACCGTCTGCGCGGGCGCCGATGTCGTCCACGCGCACGGGCTGCCCGCCACCGTCTCCGCCGCCCTCGCGCTGCGCGGGCTGCGGGTGCCGCTCGTCGTCACCTGGCACACACGGGCGTACGACGGCGGCGCGCGCGGACAGGTGCTGCGGCTGCTGGAACGCCGTACCGTACGGGCCGCCGCGGTGGTCCTCGGCACCTGCTCCGAACTGGTCGACCGCGCCCGTGGGCACGGAGCCCGCGATGTCCGCCTCGCACCCGTCGCGGTGCCCGCGGCCCAGGCCCGGCCGGACGCCACGCCCGGCAAGTCGCGGGCGGAACTGGGAGTGGTGGACCGGCCGTTGGTGATGGCCGTGGGGAGCCTGGTGCCCGAGCGGGGGTACGGGACGCTGCTGGACGCGGCCCGCCGGTGGCGGGAGCTGAGGCCCGTACCGCTGGTGGTGATCGCCGGGGAGGGCCGGGAACGGGGCGCGCTGCAGCGGCGTATCGAGGCGGAGGGGCTGCCGGTGCGGCTGGTGGGCCGCCGCGACGACATCGGCGAACTCCTCACCGAGGCGGACATCGCGGTCCTGCCCAGCCGCTGGGAGGCCCGCTCCCTGCTGGCCCAGGAGGCTCTGCGGGCGGGGGTGCCGCTGGTCGCCACGGCGGTCGGGGGCGTACCCGAACTCGTCGGCGACGCGGCGGAGCTGATTCCGTACGGGGACGCGGACGCGTTGGCGGGCGCGGTGGAGGTTTTGCTGGGGGACTGCGGGCGGCGGGAGCGACTGGTGCGGGCGGGGCGGGTCCAGGCGGGGTCGTGGCAGACGGAGGACGAGACGGTGGAGCACGTCCTGAGTGTGTACGACGAGCTGGTGCCGCTGCCGTCGGGTAATCGCGCGTAGCCTTCGGGCCCCGGGGTGCGCGGGTCCTTGCCCGGGCCCGGGCGGTCCGGCGGGGCTCTGCCC
>NZ_JBSGUP010000833.1:0-3149 GCF_053607985.1 Streptomyces sp. NPDC055078 | reverse complement strand
GGTACCCCCACCTACGCCCTGCGGCGTGGGGGGACCCCCAGCGCCTCAAACTCCCCCAGAGCTGCGCCTGGGTGGGGGTGCCCCCCGGGCAGAGCCCAGGGGGAGTACCCCCAGGCGAAGCTGGATTTGCCGCCCCGCGCCTCAAACGCCAACGGGGGGATTTGCCCCCACCCCACCCCCAGAGCTTCGCCTGGGTGAGGGTGCCCCCTGGGTGGGGGTGGCTGAATGTGCGCACTCAGGTCAGCACAACCAGCCCGTCCGGCGATTGAGGACACGCCCGCAGGGCGTGCGGGTACCGACAGCGCGGGCCCGGCGCGTGGCGGAGCGCACGGGATGGGGGACGGGCGGAGGCCGGGCCGGGGCGGGACCGGGGCGGGACCGGACCGGGGCGGGACCGGACCGGACCGGACCAGGCCGGGAGGGTCAGCTCTTTTCGAAGCGGAAGCCGACGCCGCGGACCGTCGCGATGTAGCGGGGATTCGCCGCGTCGTCGCCGAGCTTCTTCCGGAGCCAGGAGATGTGCATGTCCAGGGTCTTGGTGGACGACCACCAGGTGGTGTCCCAGACCTCGCGCATCAACTGGTCGCGGGTGACCACCCGGCCCGCGTCCCGGACCAGGACCCGTAGCAGATCGAACTCCTTGGCGGTGAGCTGCAACTCCTCGTCGCCCATCCACGCGCGGTGGGACTCGACATCGATCCGGACTCCGTGGGTCGCGGGCGGCGGCGCCGGTTCGGACGCCCCGCGGCGCAGCAGCGCGCGTACCCGCGCCAGCAGTTCGGCGAGGCGGAACGGCTTGGTCACATAGTCGTCGGCCCCGGCGTCCAGACCGACCACGGTGTCCACTTCGTCGGCGCGTGCCGTGAGCACCAGGATCGGGATCGTATGGCCCTCGGCGCGCAGCCGTCGCGCGACCTCCAGGCCGTCCATCCCGGGCAGTCCCAGGTCCAGTACGACCAGGTCGACACCGCCCGCCAGACCGGCGTCCAGCGCGGTGGGACCGTCCTCGCGCACCTCGACCTCGTATCCCTCCCGGCGCAGGGCACGGGCCAGCGGCTCCGAGATGGATGCGTCGTCCTCGGCGAGCAGTACACGGGTCATGGGTGTGATGGTAGTCCGCGAGAGGTACGCGCCGGGGCGTGATCGACCAGCCCTGCGGGTCTGGGATACGGCCAGGAGAGCTACCTTCGATTCGGGGCATGCGGATACGGGTACACCTGTGATCCACCTCTCAAGTCGTTCCAAATACCTCTGTGTCATGCCGTATGGTGGTGAATACGCCTGTAGCACTACACAGCGATCTTTGGGACCTCGGGCCTGCCGCGCGAACAGCTAGCAGTGAGCAGCGGCAGACTGCCAGGGGTCCTCTCTGTGCGCGGGGACCGGTGGTGCCGGTCCCCATGAGCAGTGAATGACCTATGGGCCGGGCTCCGGACGCGAAGACGCGCCCGGGGCGTGGATCCCGGTGCGGACTGTCCCCCCACCTCCGGCACCCTTCCGGAGCGAGCCCCTCAGGCGTGGGGCGGGGGCCCCGCCGCACCGGTGCCGGTCACCCCCACCGGGCGCGTACCGCTCACAAGGCAGCGCGTCCCGACACGCAAGGAACGACCATGGCGTCAAGCCTGACGAAGGCTTCGGCCGGCCCCGCCGGCTCCGAGAGGACCTTCCTCGGCCACCCCCGCGGCCTGGCCAACCTCTTTATGACCGAGATGTGGGAGCGCTACAGCTTCTACGGCATGCGGGCCCTGCTGGTGCTCTACCTGGCCACGAATGTGGCCGACGGCGGACTGGGGATGAAGGACGCGACCGCGGTCGCGATCTACTCCGTCTACAACGCCATGGTGTATCTGCTCGCCCTTCCGGGCGGCTGGCTCGGCGACCGGGTCTGGGGCGCGCGCAAGGCGACCGCCATCGCCGGTGTCGTCATCATGGCGGGCCACTTCCTGCTGGCGATCCCGGCGGAGTTCTCCTTCTTCATCGGTCTCGCGTTCATCGCGGCCGGTTCCGGTGTGCTCAAGGCCAATATCTCCACGATGGTCGGCCAGCTCTACCCGGACCGGAACGACCCCCGCCGCGACGGCGGCTTCACGATCTTCTACATGGGCATCAACCTCGGTGCCTTCTTCGCCCCGCTGACGATCGGCTGGGTCGGCCAGCAGGTCGACTGGCACCTCGGGTTCGCGATGGCCGGTGTCGGTATGGGGATCGGCCTGCTCTGCTACTTCCTGGGCTTCCGCCATCTGAGCGAGGAGTCCGCGAAGGTTCCGTCGCCGCTGCCGCCCGCCGAGCGCGCCGCGCTGGTCAAGCGGGCCCTGATCTGGCTGGCGGTCGCCGCCGGGGCGTACGCCGTCGTCGGTCTGTCCGGTGCGTTCAGCATCGACTGGGTGCTGTGGCCGCTGACCGTCCTCGGTCTGGTGCTGCCCGCCTGGTATCTGATCCGTATCAAGCGGGACAAGGATCTCTCCGAGGTCGAGCAGTCCCGGATGTCCGGCTACATCTGGTTCTTCGTCGCCGCCGCCGCGTTCTGGGCAATCTACGACCAGACCGGTTCGACGCTGGCGCTGTTCGCCAAGAACGACACCCGGTCCACGCTCTTCGGCTTCGACTTCCCCGAGAGCTGGTTCCAGTCGCTGAACCCGCTGTTCGTGATGGCGCTCGCGCCGCTGTTCGCCTGGCTCTGGGTGGCGCTGTTCAAGCGGCACCACGAGCCGAGCACGCTCTCGAAGTTCGCCTCGGCGCTGGTGCTGATCGGTGGCTCCTTCGGCGTGATGATGGTGGCGCAGGGGCTGGCAGCGGGCGACGCGAAGGTCTCCCCGATGTGGCTGGTCGGCGTCTACTTCATCCAGACCGTGGGCGAGCTGTGTCTGTCCCCGGTCGGCCTGTCGCTGACGACCAAGCTGGCGCCGGAGAAGTACGCCGCCCAGATGATGGGCGTCTGGTTCCTCGCGGTGACCGCGGGCGACTCGGTCATCGCGCTGCTCCAGCTGATCGGCGCCCCGACGGACACTCAGGGGTGGTTCGCCAGCCAGGGTGTGGTCGCCGCGCTCGCGGGTGTCGCGATCTTCATGTGGCGGCGGAAGGTGAAGCCCCTCATGGGCGGGGTGCACTGACTCCGGGATACGGTTTCCGGTCCCCGGGCGGGCGCGGAC
>NZ_JBSGUP010000832.1:0-3151 GCF_053607985.1 Streptomyces sp. NPDC055078 | reverse complement strand
CCAGATGACCTTGCGGGGAGCCCGGCCGAGTGCCGCGCCCTTGGTGCCCTCCTCCTTGGCCGCCGCCATGGATGACGCTCTGGCTGAATCGGCCTTCCGGGCCGGGCTGGTGCCGGGGACGGAGATCCGGGCCCCGGTCGCCCTGGTCACACCCTTGGCGGCACCGGACGGCGCGGTGTGGACGACCAGATCACCGCCCAGGACGGGTAACCCGTCGTAGGTGCGCTCGTAGCGGGTGTGCAGGGTGCCGTCGGCGTCCTTGAGGACGCTGCGCGGTACGAGCCTCTCCTTACGGCCCAGGCCCAGCGCGTTCGCGGTGGTGGCGCGAGCGGCGGTGGCGTCCGCGAGGAGCTTCGTCTGCTGGGCCGGACTGAGGCTCACGGGCAGTGCTCCGGCGCGGGGGAGTGCGGCGGGTGTGGGGGGCGCGGCCCCGGCGGTGGTGGTCGGCAGGGCCACCGCGAGCAGTGCGACGCTGGTGAGCAGCGCCGCGGCGGCCGGTGTTCGGCGGGGAGATCTCGTCATCTGAACTCCTCTGTGGCGGCCGTGTGTCACGGCCGGGACAGGGCCCGTCGGCAGGGGTGCCGGACGGGTGGGGCGTCCGGTGCGGGTCATACGTGCGGCCCCTTGGGAAGGCATGGAGGTGCCTGGTGTGGCGAGCGCTCGGGGGGTTGTCGGGGGCAAGGGGCACGGGGAAGCGTGACACCCGGGGTGCCGATGTGACAGGAGTGACGCAGCGAAATGGCCGTAACTGATCTGTGCCCAGGTGGCTTCCGGGGGGTGCGGGGGTCATGCGGGGGCGACAGTTCTGATGTGTCCGGTGCCGGGCCGCGGCGGCACACTCGGCGTCGTTCCTGCGGTCGGCGACCGGGTTCCGGCTCCCGGCCTGGCTCGTGGAGCGGCGGTCGCCGTCGTGCCCGCCGTCCGCCGGGGGCATCGGCGCCACGGTGACCGCCGCCCGGCCGGGATGGTCCGGGGGCGGTCGCCGCAGGGCGTCCACGCACGCGCCGAAGGCGGTCCCTGCCCGGGGAAGGCGACGATTCGGCCGGGAGCCCGGGGGACTCAGGCGGGCAGGGAGTCGAGCCAGCCGGTCAGGAGCTTGCCGACCTGCTCGGGGCGCTCCTGCTGGATCCAGTGGCCGCAGCCGTCGAGGATGTGTGAGGAGACCAGGCCGGGCAGCGTGGTGGGGTACGCCTTGATCGCATCGGTCAGCCAGGTGGTGGAGGCGTCGAGGGCTCCGCCGATGAAGAGGGAGGGCTGGGTGATGGGGGCACCGGCGAAGCGGGTGAGCTCCTCCCAGTCCCGGTCCATGTTCCGGTAGCGGTTGAGCGCGCCGGTCAGGCCGGTCCGCTCGAACTCCCCGGCGTAGATGTCGAGGTCGTCCTCGCTGAGCCACTTGGGCAGTCCCGCGGGGAACCGCTCGCGCAGCGTGCCGCCCCGGCTGATGAAGTGCGGGTCGGGCACGCCCGGTGCGGGCATGGTGTCGGCGGACAGGGCGGCGTAGAAGCCGGCGAGCCAGCCGCGTACATCGGGCTCGATCTCGGCCTCGGCCCGGCCGGGCTCCTGGAAGTAGGAGACGTAGAACTCCTCGTCCCCGCCGATCTGCTTGAAGACGTCGGTGGGCCGGGGCCCGCCGGGGGGCGTATAGGGGACGCTCAGCAGGCCGACCGCGCGGAAGACGTCCGGCTTGATGAGGGCGGAGTGCGTGGCGATCGTCGCGCCCCAGTCGTGGCCGACGACCACCGCGGTCTGCTCGCCGAGCGCGTGCACCACGGCGGCGTTGTCCTCGACCAGGTCGAGCATCCGGTACGCGGACACATCGCCGGGCCTGGAGGTGCGCCCGTAGCCGCGGACGTCGACGGCGACCGCGCGGTACCCGGCCGCCGCGAGCATCGGGAGCTGGTGGCGCCAGGAGTACCAGGACTCGGGGAATCCGTGCACCAGCAGCACCAAGGGGCCGGTGCCCTGCTCCACGAGATGGATCCGGCCGGCGGGAGAGGGGACCAGACGATGGGTGATGTCCAGGGCCTGCGTGGACGGTGACATGAATCCTCCGGGGCTGTCGATCTGCCGTGCGCCGAGTGCGCCACCGGGCCGTCGCCGGTCGGCCACCGCCCGGTGTCTCGGACAATGATCGTGCGGCAGGCGTACCGGCCGCCGCGAGCTCTGTTGCCGATCCGGCAACGAGGTGGCCGCCACCAGGGCGGCGCGGGCGGCCGGGGGCCTCATGGGTTACGGCGTACGGGTTACGACGTGCGGGTTGCGGCATACGGGTCACGGCATACGGCTCGCGGGCGCGCTCGCCGCACACGTGGCGCGCAAGATCCTCTCCGGCGTAGAGGAGCCGTCAAGGACACGCCGATCACCGTATGGGGACCGTCAAGGCCGACAGGTGCGGCGGGTGACAGAGGGTTTCCTCTAGAAGCCCGAACACTTCCGTCGCCCCGCCCTACTCGTCCTGGTCGGCCAGGCCCGCATCCTCCCGAAAAGGGACCCCGGCACGGTCCACGGCGGCGGTCCCGGCGCGGACAGAAAGGCGGTACATCGATGACCCGGGTGCTGGTGGTCGAGGATGAACCACAGCTCGTACGGGCTCTTGAGATCAACCTGAGAGCACGTCACTATGAGGTGGACGCCGCGCCGGACGGGGCGACGGCCCTCCGGTTCGCCGCGGACGGGTCGCCGGACATCGTTCTGCTGGATCTCGGTCTGCCCGACATGGACGGTATCGATGTCATCAGGAGCCTTCGTGGCTGGAGCCGGGTGCCGATCCTCGTGGTCTCGGCCCGGCGGACCTCGGAGGAGAAGGTCGAGGCGCTGGACGCGGGCGCGGACGACTTTCTCACCAAGCCGTTCGGTATGGACGAGCTGGTGGCCCGCCTCCGGGCGGCGGCCCGCCGGGGCCGGCTCGCGGTGCCCGCCGACGACATCTGTCTGATCGCCACGGAGGACTTCACGGTCGATCTGCTGGCGAAGAAGGTCCGGCGGCACGGGTACGACGTCAGACTCACCCCGACCGAGTGGCATCTGCTGGAGGTGCTGATCGGCAGCCGTGGCCGGCTCGTGGGCCGGCAGCGGCTGCTCCAGGAAGTGTGGGGGGCCGCCGACAGCGGCCAGACCAACCATCTCCGCGTCTGTATGGCACAGCTCAGGC
>NZ_JBSGUP010000831.1:0-3162 GCF_053607985.1 Streptomyces sp. NPDC055078 | reverse complement strand
GGGGGGGCCGGGCCGGGCCCGCCGGGGGGGGGGGGCGCGGGGGGGGCGGGCGGCGGGGCCGGGGCGGCGGGGGCTGTGCGTCGGGGGCTCCGGCGACGCGGGGGCGGCCTGGGTTGGCGCGGGCCCTTGCTGGGGCGCTGCCCCAGACCCCGCTCCTCAATCGCCGGAGGGGCTTGAGATACAGGCCCTCGGCCCCCCAACCGCCCGAGAGGAGGCAGAACGTGACCGGTTGGGCCACAGCTACGGGGCTTGCCCCTCAGGAGGTACCCGCGCGGGGCGAGGGCCTTGTTTCTGAGCCTCGCCGGCGATTGAGGCGCGGGGCCCTGCTGGGGGCAGCGCCCCGGATAGGCCCCGGCCGCCTTCCGCCTCACGCCAGGAAGCGGCGGAGGATCTCCTCGCCTGCCGCGACTCCGGACTGCGGCAGGGCCTCGACGTGAGGGGCGTGCCAGCCGGTGGTGGCCAGTTCGCCGTGGGCCGGGCGCCAGCCTCGGTCCGCGGCGAGGAGGAGGTCGGCGTCGAGGAGGGAGTCCCCGGCGGCGAGGACGCGGGCGGAGCCGGTGCGGCGGGCGACCTCGCGGAGGGCGGCGCTCTTGGTGAGGGGCTGGGGTACGGCGTAGATCTTGCGGCCCTGGAGGGAGACGGCCCAGCCCCGGGGTTCGGCCCAGGCGGCGAGTTCCTTGGCCCAGTCCCCCGGGAGCAGCGCGCGTTCCACGACGAGGTAGGCGAAGAGGTCCTCGGCGACGCGTTCCTTGAGCAGCCAGGCGGGGTCGGCGGTGGCGATCAGATGGGCGCGGACCTCGGCGAGCGAGGCGCAATCGTCGGCGAGGCGGGCGGCCACCTGCCGCTGCCAGGCGGGGTCGGAGACGCCGTTGACGAGGATGTGCCCGCCGTTGGCGCAGATCGCGAACTCCGGTTCCGGGCCGGGGAGATGGATGCGTCCGTACTGCTCCCGGGTACGGGTGGTGGCCGGTACGAAGACCTTCTCGGCCGCGACCCGGGGCAGCAGCGAGGCCGCGGTCTCCGTCAGATACGACAGCGGCCTGCCCTGGTACACCTCGACACAGAGCAGCCGGGGGGCGTCCGCGTCGGCCATCGTGAGCCCGAGGGCTCCGGCGGAGTAGATGAGCGTACGGTCCAGATCGCTGGCGACGAGGACGCTCACAGCTCGTTCACCGCCTTGCCGTCCGCACCGGTCGCGCCTCGGGTGTACCGGGGGTGGATGAGTCCCACGCAGCTGTACGGGAGTTCCCCGGCCTCCTCGACGGGCACCCCGCGCTGTTCGGCGAGCAGCCGCACATGGTCGAGGTCGGCCCCGGCTCCGGCGCGGGCGAGGATCTTCCAGGGGACGCGGCGCAGCAGTACGCGGGTGGTCTCGCCGACGCCGGGCTTGACCAGGTTCACATCGTGGATGCCGTACTCCTCACTGATCCGCTCGACGGCGGCCCAGCCCTCCCAGGTGGGTGCGCGGTCCGCCGCCAGCAGTTCCTTGACCTCGGCGTCGACGGCGGCCGTCTCGTCGTCGAAGCGGGCGGCGACGGTGTCGAGGAAGTGTCCTGAGACATCCGCGCCGGCCAGTTCGCGGTAGAACTTCGCGCCGTGGAAGTCCCCCGGGCCGACCAGGTCGGCGCGCAGGACCGTACGGGAGATCAGTCCGGAGACGGTGGAGTTGAGGCAGGCGGAGGGGATGAGGAAGTCCTCGCGGGTGCCGTAGGTGCGGACGCAGCCGCCGGGGTCGGCGAGGACGGCGATCCCGGGGTCGAAGCCGCCGAAGTCGGTGAGGGCGGCGGCCAGTTCGCGGGTGATCGCGCCCTTGCCGGTCCAGCCGTCGACGAAGACGACATCGGCGGGGTCGTGGTGGTGCCGGAGCCAGCGCAGGGCGTTGGCGTCGATGCCTCGGCCCCGGACGATGGAGACGGCGTAGTGCGGCAGGTCGAGGCCGTGCCGGTGCTGGGCCCAGCGGCGCATCAGGACGCCGACGGGGGTGCCCGCGCGGGCCAGCGACACCAGCACGGGGCGCGGGGAGCGCTCCGCGAGCACGGTCTCGGTGACGGTCCCGACCGCGCGCGCGATCCGGGCGGCGGAGGTCTCCAGCGCGCTGCGGAACAGCCGCTGGTAGTCGTCGCTCGGCTGGTACTCGACAGGCAGCGACTCGGCGTAGTGCGCTCCCCCGCTCTGTATCGCCTCCTCCCGTTCCTCGGTGGGCGCCTCCAGCTCGACATCGGAGAGGTCCTGGAGGAGCCAGCCGACGTCGTCGGGGGCGTACGAGGAGAACGCGGGCCCGCGCAGGGGGGCGGGCAGCGACTCGGGCGGCATGGAGACCTTTCCGGGTACGTGGCCGGGCACGACGCGCGCGTGACCGGGCACGATGGGCGCGTCACCGGGCGCAACGGGGACGTGGCTGGGCACGACGGCCAGCACGAGGTGCGGGGTGTGGGCGGCGAGCCGGTCCAGCAGACCGCCGGGGGCGTGCAGCTCGGGGGTGTCGGCGGTGGAGTCCACGACGGCGACGACGGTGTCGAAGCCCGCGCCCGCGACGTTGTAGGCGTACCGCTCGCCGGGGCCGTCGGCCGGGGCGTCATGGGCGGGGAAGGCGATCCGGGTGCGTATCGCGTAGCCGGGGTCGTCGACGGCGAGGACGGGCGAGCGGGTGGTGGTGGAGTACCGCACCTCGGCGTCGGTGAGCCCCTCCAGGGCGGTGCCCAGGCGCAGGGGCGCGTACATCAGCTCCTCGAAGCCGAGGACGAGCACCCGGCGCGCGCCGGTGGGGAGGCGCTGGGCGATCCGGGCCGCCATACCGGGGAGCGCGGCCTCCAGCCGGGCGCGGTGCCCGGGGGTGAAGCCGTGCCGCCCGCCGTCGGGGAGCCCCTGGGGCCACTCCAGCTCCACCCGCGCTGCGGGGCGACCGGCACGGAGGGCGTCGGCCCCGCCCGGGGATACCGCCCCGGCCCCGCTCGGGGATGCCGCCCCGGCGGCGTCCAGGAACCCGGCCCCGGTCCCGGCCCCGGCAACAGGCCCCGCCCCCGTGGCGTGCGGCCCGCCCGGTCCGGCCCCGGCAACAGGCCCCGCCCCCGTGGCGGGTATTCCGACGGGTCCGGTCGGAATACCCGCCAGGCCGTCCGTGACGACACCGTGGTCCAAGTCCGCGACGCCCTCGTCCGGGTC
>NZ_JBSGUP010000830.1:0-3170 GCF_053607985.1 Streptomyces sp. NPDC055078 | reverse complement strand
GAGCCGGAGCGTGCGGCCTACGCCTCCGAGAGCGTCCTCGGCTCCCGCCTCCGTATGCGCGCGCCCTGGCGCGCGGCCGACCGGGCTGCGCGCCGCTCCCGGCGGCGCTCGCGCCGCAGATGCCGAGCGCTGCTGCTCGGCTCCGACACCACCCCGTTGCGCTGGTTCCACACCTGCCGGGTCACCCAGACATCCAGCACCGCCCAGGTGGCGACCACCGTGCTGCCGACACTGCTGAGCACCATCGGAAACGCCAGCCATGACCCCGCGAGCGTGCAGAGAACGGCGATCATCGCCTGAATCAAGGTCAGCGACACGATCAGCACCGAACGCACCGCTGCCGTACGGACCGGGTCCGCCATGCGCCGCCGCGACGCGGGCTCCTCCACCCAGAGCTGCCGCGAAAGCCGCGCCTGCCCCGTCGCCCCCAGGGTGCCGTGACGTTCTTCCGTCTCCATGGCCGTACTCACTCCCCACGTCCCCCATGTCTGTCCGGCTTCAGGTTGAGTGCCCGGAATCTGCCGCTTTACTCGGGACTCCGGGGAACCTTCGCCCCGGCGTCCTGAGCGGACTCGGTCCACGTCCGCACGCGACCGACCCGCACCGCGCCCGCACGCAACCGGCCCGAGTCGCCGCGTCCCTGTGCACGCGACCCACGCCCCAGGCCCCGCGTCCGAACGCAACAGCGCCGAAGCCCCGCGTCCGTAAGCAAGTCCCTGCGCGACAGCACCGAGCCGACCGCACTCCGACCGCACCCCCGTGCCCGGCCTACGGCCGCCACGGCCGGGCGCGGGCACACCTCGTACAACCGGCCTTCACCACAAAATCACTGAACCCACCCGAAGTTGAGGGACAGCGACGGCATCCGAACGAGTCGGCCGATACCCTCCCCATTCGCCCCCGCCGCAACCCTCGTACACAATGACGAACGGACGCGCCGGAAGATTCCCGAATCCCGGCGCAAAGCGAAGAATTCCAGCCATCTCCCACTGTTCGGACCGTGACGCGGCGCCGGGTGTCGCGCGACACGCCGTGAATCCCAACTCCTTGAATACCGGGACAACACGTGATCAACGAAACGCCGCCCGGCCGAAAACCGTCCGGACGAGTCTTCGGATCGGCTGTGTGACAGTAGTAGGCTCGCGCCGTTTGTTGCCGGAGGAACCCCGTCCGGGCGGGGTCGAGCAGGGGGAGGCCATGCGCTTTCGCGGGAAGTCCATCCGCCGGAAGATCGTGGCGTTGTTGCTGGTGCCGCTCGTCTCCCTGACCGCCCTGTGGGGCTTCGCCACCGTGCTGACGGGCCGGGAGGCGAGCATGCTCCTGGACGCCAGTTCGGTCGCCGAGGAAGTCGGTTCCCCGGTCGTGGACGTCCTCGACGTCGTCCAGGCGGAACGCCGTCAGACCCTCGTCTATCTGGCCGACCGCCGAGCCTCCGACGCCCTCCCCGCGCTGCGCGAGAAGCGGGCGGCCACCGACAAGGCCGTCGTCGACATCAGGGAGAGAGCGGCGAAACCGCAGGTCCGAGAGGATCTGCGAGCAGAGCCCGAACGGCGGTTGAACTCACTCGTCGAGCGGCTCGAAGGTCTTCCCGCCCTGCGCCGCTCCGTGGACACGGGCACCGTGTCGCGCGGTGAGTCCCTGGACTTCTACAACCGGATCGCCGACCCCTGTCTTGAATTCCTGACCTCCCTGCACGCCGTCAGCGATGTCGACATGGAGAGCGAGGGCCGCGCCGTCGTCGGCCTCGTCCAGGCGATGGAGGCGCTCGCCCGTGAGGACGCGCTGGTCGTCTCCGCGCTCACCACGGGCCGGGTCACCGCCAAGGAGATACGCCAGCTGTCCGTTCTCGTGGCCAACCGCGAGCTCTACTACAAGATCAACCTCGAACCTCTGCCCGCTGCCGAACGCGAGACCTACCTCCAGTTCTGGCGCAGTCCCGACACCGTCGCCCTGCGTGACGCCGAGGAGCGCCTCGTCGCCCGGGGACCGGTCAGGAAGGCGGGGGCCGCCGAGGCCGGGAAGTGGCAGTCCGCCGCGACGCCCGTGCTGGAAGAACTCCGCCGCGAGACCTGGGCGTCGGACGAGCGTCACCAGGACCGCGTCGACCCCGCCGCGTTCAATGTCTTCGTCCTGGCGGGTGTCGCCGGTGTCCTCGGCTTCCTCGCCCTGCTGGTCTCCGTCATCGTCTCGGTGCGCATCGGGCGCGAACTCATCCGCGACCTCTCCCGGCTGCGCAAGGAGGCCCATGAGGTCTCCGGCGTACGCCTCCCCAGCGTGATGCGCCGCCTCGCCGCCGGCGAACAAGTCGACGTCGAGACCGAAGCACCGCGCCTGGAGTACGACAAGGACGAGATAGGCCAGGCGGGCCAGGCGCTCAACACCCTCCAGCGCGCAGCCGTCGAAGCCGCCGTCCGCCAGGCGGACATGCGGCGCGGCGTCTCCGAGGTGTTCGTCAATCTCGCCCGCCGCAACCAGGTCCTCCTCCATCGCCAGCTCACGCTCCTCGACACCATGGAACGCCGCACCGAGGACACCGAGGAACTCGCGGACCTGTTCCGCCTCGACCACCTCACCACCCGGATGCGGCGCCACGCCGAAGGGCTGGTGATCCTCTCCGGCGCCGCACCGTCCCGGCAGTGGCGCAAACCGATCCAGCTGATGGACGTCGTACGGGCCGCGGTCGCCGAAGTCGAGGACTACGAGCGCATCGAGGTACGCCGGCTGCCGCGTATCGGCGTCGGCGGTCCGGCGGTCGCCGACCTCACCCACCTCATCGCCGAACTCCTGGAGAACGCGACCGTGTTCTCGCCGCCGCACACCGGCGTCCAGGTACACGGAGAGCGCGTCGCCAACGGCTTCACCCTCGAAATCCACGACCGGGGACTGGGCATGGCCCCCGAACTGCTCCTCGACGCCAATCTGCGCCTCGCGGAGACCCCCGAGTTCGAACTCTCCGACACGGACCGGCTCGGCCTGTTCGTCGTCAGCCGGCTCGCCCAGCGCCAGAACGTCAGGGTGTCGCTCCAGCCCTCCCCCTATGGGGGGACCACCGCGGTCGTCTTCATCCCCGCCGCCCTGCTGACCGACGCCCCGGAGACCCAGGGCACCGGATTCCGGCTCGACCGCAAGAGCGAGAGCCAGGCGGGACGGCGCGGCGAGGGCCGGCGGTC
>NZ_JBSGUP010000829.1:0-3171 GCF_053607985.1 Streptomyces sp. NPDC055078 | reverse complement strand
GGGGTGCGGCCCTGTGTTCTGGAAGCCGTCGGCTGTGGCGGCCGTGAAGCCCTCGGCTCTCAAGCCGTAAGCCCACAGCCGTCAGCCGCTAGCCGTCATCTGTCAGCCCTCAGCCCTCAGCGTCAGCCGCGGATGAGGTTCCGCAGGACGTACTGCATGATGCCGCCGTTGCGGTAGTAGTCCGCCTCACCGGGGGTGTCGATACGGACGACCGCGTCGAACTCCACACCTGTGTCCGTGGTGACCTTGACCGTACGGGGCGTGGTGCCGTTGTTCAGCTCGGTGACACCGGTGAAGGAGAAGGACTCCTCCCCCGTCAGCCCGAGGGCCTCGGCGGACGCGCCCTCCGGGTACTGGAGCGGCAGGACGCCCATGCCGATGAGGTTCGAGCGGTGGATGCGCTCGTACGACTCGGCGATGACGGCCTTGACCCCGAGGAGCGCGGTGCCCTTGGCGGCCCAGTCGCGGGACGAGCCGGAGCCGTACTCCTTGCCCGCGAGGATCACCAGCGGGATGCCCTGGTCGATGTAGTTGCGGGAGGCGTCGTAGATGAACGACACCGGACTGTCCTGCTGCGTGAAGTCGCGGGTGAAGCCGCCCTCGGTGCCCGGCGCGATCTGGTTGCGCAGCCGGATGTTGGCGAACGTACCGCGGATCATGACCTCGTGGTTGCCCCGGCGCGAGCCGTAGGAGTTGAAGTCACGGCGCTGGACGCCGTGCTCCGTGAGGTACTTGCCGGCCGGGGTGTCGGCCTTGATCGCGCCGGCCGGGGAGATGTGGTCGGTGGTGACCGAGTCGCCCAGCTTGGCCAGCACCCGCGCGCCGGAGATGTCCTGGACCGGGGTGGTTTCCATCTGCATGCCCTCGAAGTACGGGGGCTTGCGGACATAGGTGGACTCGGTGTCCCACTCGAAGGTGTTGCCGGTGGGGATGGAGAGCGCCTGCCACTGGGCGTCGCCCGCGAACACGTCCTGGTAGGACTTGTTGAACATGTCCTCGCCGATGGCGTTGGCGACGACGTCGTTGACCTCGGCCTCGGTGGGCCAGATGTCCTGGAGGTGGACCGGCTTGCCCTCGGTGTCGATGCCGAGCGCGTCGCGGGTGATGTCGATCTTCATGGAGCCCGCGAGGGCGTAGGCGACGACCAGCGGCGGCGACGCCAGGTAGTTCATCTTGACGTCGGGGTTGATCCGGCCCTCGAAGTTGCGGTTGCCGGAGAGCACCGAGGTCACGGCGAGGTCGTTCTCGTTGACCGCCTTGGAGACCTCGTCCGGCAGCGGGCCGGAGTTGCCGATGCAAGTGGTGCAGCCGTAGCCGACGAGGTTGAAGCCGACCTTGTCGAGGTAGGGGGTGAGCCCCGCCTTGTCGAAGTAGTCGGTGACGACCTTGGAGCCGGGCGCGAGCGTGGTCTTGACCCACGGCTTGCGGGTCAGACCCTTCTCGACCGCCTTCTTGGCCACCAGCGCGGCGGCGACCATCACATACGGGTTCGAGGTGTTGGTGCAGGAGGTGATCGCGGCGACGGTCACGGCGCCGTGGTCCAGCTCGTACGTGCTGCCGTCGGGCGCGGTGACGAGCGTCGGGCGCGACGGCACACCGTTGGCCGATGCCGGGGAGTCGGAGGCCGGGAAGGACTCCTTGCCCGCCTCCTCGTCGTCGTCCACGTAGTTGCGTACGTCCAGCGCGAACTGCTGGGCGGCGTTGGCGAGGACGATACGGTCCTGGGGACGCTTGGGGCCGGCGATGGAGGGGACCACCGTGGCGAGGTCCAGCTCCAGCTTCTCGGAGAAGTCCGGCTCGGCGGCCGGGTCGAGCCAGAGGCCCTGCTCCTTGGCGTACGTCTCGACCAGCGCGACCTGCTGCTCGGAGCGGCCGGTCAGCCGCAGGTACTTCAGGGTCTCGCCGTCGATCGGGAAGATCGCGGCGGTGGAGCCGAACTCCGGCGACATATTGCCGATGGTGGCGCGGTTGGCGAGCGAGGTGGCGGCGACGCCCTCCCCGTAGAACTCGACGAACTTGCCGACCACCCCGTGCTTGCGCAGCATCTCGGTGATGGTGAGCACCAGGTCGGTGGCGGTGGTGCCGGGGGTCAGCTCGCCGGTCAGCTTGAAGCCGACGACGCGCGGGATGAGCATGGAGACCGGCTGGCCGAGCATCGCGGCCTCGGCCTCGATGCCGCCGACGCCCCAGCCCAGCACGCCCAGGCCATTGACCATGGTGGTGTGCGAGTCGGTGCCGACGAGGGTGTCGGGGTACGCCTGTCCGTTGCGCACCATGACCGTACGGGCCAGGTGCTCGATGTTCACCTGGTGGACGATGCCGGTGCCGGGCGGGACGACCTTGAACTCGTCGAACGCGGTCTGGCCCCAGCGCAGGAACTGGTAGCGCTCCCGGTTGCGGCCGTACTCCAGCTCGACGTTCTGCGCGAAGGCGTCGTTCGTGCCGAACTTGTCGGCGATCACGGAGTGGTCGATGACCAGCTCGGCCGGGGCCAGCGGGTTGATCTTCGCGGGATCGCCGCCGAGTTCCTTGACGGCCTCGCGCATGGTGGCGAGGTCGACGACACAGGGAACACCGGTGAAGTCCTGCATGATCACGCGGGCCGGCGTGAACTGGATCTCCTGGCTGGGCTGCGCCTGCGAGTCCCAGCCGCCGACGGCCCGGATGTGGTCGGCGGTGATGTTCGCGCCGTCCTCGGTGCGGAGCAGATTCTCCAGCAGCACCTTCAGGCTGTACGGGAGGCGCGCGGCGCCTTCGACCTTGTCCAGCCTGAAGATCTCGTACGACTCGTCACCCACGCGCAGTGTGCTGCGGGCGTCGAAGCTGTTCGCCGACACGACAGTCTCCTTCATCAATGTGCGCGTACTACGTCCATGCTGCCGCCACGGCTTCTCACCGATCCGCTAAGGTATGGCTTAGTTAGGTAAGCCTTACCGAGGTGGCGGCTGCGGCACGTCTTCGGCAGATATCTCGATGTCGAGATAACTCTAGTACATCGGTGCGGATCGGTCATGCCCGGGCGCGCCCCGCGGGGCGCGCGACCCGTTCCGCGATGCCCCTGCGGGGGCCGTGGGGCGGTTTCGGTGCGCCCGGACGCGGGCGACTCCGCTGCCGGGTGGCCGGGCTCGGCCCCTGCCCCGCCCCGGCTCCGCCGCGCGGCGGAGCAGGGGC
>NZ_JBSGUP010000828.1:0-3175 GCF_053607985.1 Streptomyces sp. NPDC055078 | reverse complement strand
GCCCTGAGCCTCGCGGCCGCGGGGGCCATCGCGCTCGCCGCCGCCCGCAGCCGCCGCGGCGACTGACCCGCCGCCGCCGTCTCCACCCGCCGGGCGCCCCAGCCATGGCCCGGGCCCGGGCCCGCCACCCCGAGGGTCCGTCCTCAAACTCCCCCAGACTTCGTCCGGGGGGACCCCCAACAGGCTGGAATGCCGCACCCTCGACGCCTCGAAGCGTGCGGGCGCCAGGCACCTCAAGCCCAGGCACCTCCAGCCCCGCCTAGGGGACCGAGGCGCAACTTCCAGCCTCGCCGGCGTTTGAGGCGCGGGGTTCGGGGCGGAGCCCCCGACAAGGGGCCGAGCCGGACAGGGACACCGGCGCCAGGGCCCCGCCACACTCCACGCACCCGAGCACCAGGGTCCGTCCTCAAACGCCGGACAGGCTGAAACCGGCACACCCCGGCACCTCGCGGAGCGCAAGGGCGTTTGAGGCGTGGAGGGAAGGGCTAGGTTCGGCACATGGCCGTCGCCCCCTCCGCTCAGGTCCTCGTCGCGTCCAACCGCGGCCCCGTCTCGTACACCCTCAGGGAGGACAGCACCCTCGACGCCCGCCGCGGCGGCGGCGGACTCGTCTCCGGTCTTTCCGCCATCGGCGCGGAGGCGGACACCCTGTGGGTGTGCTCCGCGCTCGGCGCGGGCGACCGGGAGGCCGTGCGGCGCGGGGTCGGCGAGAGCGGGGTGCTGATGCTCGACATCGACGAGGACGTCCACTCCGACGCGTACAACGGCATCGCGAACTCCGTGCTGTGGTTCGTGCACCATCTGCTGTACCAGACCCCGCTGGAGCCGGTCTTCGACGAGGAGTTCCGGCGGCAGTGGGGCGCGTACGAGAGCTACAACCGCTCGTTCGCCGATGCCCTGGCCGCCCGGGCGGCCGACGGCGCCGCGGTGCTGGTGCAGGACTACCATCTGGCGCTGGTGCCCGGCCTGCTGCGGGAGCTGCGCCCCGATCTGCGGATCGGGCACTTCTCGCACACTCCCTGGGCCCCCGTCGACTACTTCCGGCTGCTCCCCGACGACATCGCCGAGCAGTTGCTGCGCGGGCTGCTCGGCGCGGACCGCACCTGTTTTCTCACCCGGCGCTGGGCGGACGCGTTCACCGCGTGCTGTACGGAGCTGCTGGGGGCGGACGCGCTGTCCGGCACCCGGATCGGGGTGCACGGGCTCGGCGCGGACGCGGAGTTCCTGCGGGAGCGCTCGCACCGGCCGGATGTCGAGGAGCGGATGACGGCACTGCGGGAGCAGATCGGCGCTGACCGCCGGACGATCGTGCGCGTCGACCGGACCGAGCTGTCGAAGAACATCGTGCGCGGGCTGCTCGCCTACCGTTCCCTGCTCGCCTCCCGCCCCGAGTGGCGCGAGCGGGTGGTGCATGTGGCCTTCGCCTATCCGTCCCGGCAGGATCTCGCGGTGTACCGGGAGTACACGGCGGAGGTCCAGCGGGTCGCCGACGGGATCAACGCGGAGTACGGGACGGCGGACTGGACGCCGGTCGTCCTCCATGTGAAGGACGATTTCGCGCGCTCGCTGGCCGCGTACCGGCTGGCGGACGTGGCCCTGGTCAACCCGATCCGCGACGGAATGAACCTGGTCGCCAAGGAGATCCCGCTGGTCTCGGACGGGGGGTGCGCGCTGGTGCTGTCGCGCGAGGCCGGGGCGTACGAGGAACTGGGCGAGGACGCGCTGACGGTCAATCCGTACGACATCACCGGCACGGCCGACGCCCTGCACCGGGCCCTGACGATGCCCGCGGGCGAGCGCGCCGACCGCACCAAGCGGCTCGCCGCCGCGGCGAGCGCGCTGCCGCCGCAGCGGTGGTTCCTGGACCAGTTGACGGCCCTGCGCGCTTAAGGGCCGAAGGACCAGGGGCCGATCCGGTACGGGACGCCAGGCCGGACACCACGGAAGCGCCGAGCGGGAAGAGGACGCGGGAGCCGTCAGGAACCGCCAGGAACCGTCAGGACCGTCAGGACCGTCAGGAACCGCCGGAATCAGCGGTCCGGACGGCGTCCGCCAGGTCGGCGAGAAAGCCCACCACGGCCGCCGGGCCCGGCAGCAGCAGATCGGCCCGGTCGGCCAGCTCCGGCACCTCCGTACTGCCGCTGCACACCAGCAGCCCCGGTACTCCGTCGGAGCGGAGCTTCTCCACGGCGGCGAAAGCGGGCAGATCGCCGAGGTCGTCGCCCGCGTACAGGACGGCTTCGGCGCTCACCTCGCGTACGTACTCGCCGAGCGCGACGCCCTTGTCCATGCCGGGCGGGCGCAGTTCGAGGACCATCCGGCCCGGTTCCAGGATGAGCCCGTGGCGGGCGGCGAGGTCGGAGAGCGGGTCGCGCAGGGCCTCGAAGGCGGCCACCGGGTCGGACGCGCGCCGGGTGTGGACGGCGACGGCCTGGCCCTTCTCCTCGATCCAGGTGCCCTGCCAGGCGCCGATACGGTCGAGGAACCCGGGCAGCTCGGCGCGTACGGCGGCGACGCCGGGGTGCGGGGCGGGGGTGTTCACGGTGCCGGTGACGACGTTCCAGCGCTCGGAGCCGTAGTGGCCGAGGACGACCAGGTGGTCCAGGCCCGGTACTCCGGCGAAGCCGCCGTACCGGACGGCGACCCCGGCCGGGCGTCCGGTGACGACGGCGACGGAGGCGACCCGCGGCGCGAGCCGGGCGAGGGCGGGCACGGCGCCGGGGTGGGCGCGGGCCTGCTCGGGGTCGGGCACGATCTCGGCGAGGGTGCCGTCGAAGTCGAGGGCGACGACGGCCTTGCGTGGCCTGGCCAGAAGCGCGGCGAGACCGTCATGGCCCGCGGACGTCGACGGCGACGGCAGGGAGTGCGCGTACGGGAGGCTGCCCATGGCTCCGACCCTATCGGCGCCGGCGTTTCTCGTCCCTGACCCGGCGCAGCCGATTCACCGTGACGGGATCGTGGGCGAGGGCGCGCTCGTCGTCGATCAGGGCGTTGAGCAGCTGGTAGTAGCGGACCGGGGAGATCCCGAGCCGCTCCCGGATCTCGCGCTCCTTGGCGCCGGGCCCCGGCCAGGACCGCTGCTCCATGGCGAGGACCGCCCGGTCGCGGTCGGTCAGGCCCTGAGGGGCGGCGGCGGGCGCGTCGTCGGTCATACGGTCCAACCTAAGGGCTGGCC
>NZ_JBSGUP010000827.1:0-3190 GCF_053607985.1 Streptomyces sp. NPDC055078 | reverse complement strand
TGGTCGGCGGGTTATCGGTCGGAGTCGGCTTCGTGGGCGGGGTGTCGGTCGGAGTCGGCTGCGTAGGAGGCGTATCGGTCGGAGTCGGCCCCGTGGGAGGCGTGTCCGTCGGGGTCGGAGTCGGGATCACCGTCGGCCCCGGATCGTCCCGGTCGTCGATACCGATACCGGCCTCGGCCGACAGAGGCCCCACATTGATGCCGACACCGACGGCCGAGGCGGCTCCCGCGGCGGTCAGCGAGGCACCGGCGGCGATCACCGCACCGGCGGCGATGCGCGCGGCGCGGATCCGCGTCTTCTTGGTCATCTGTCTGCTACCCCCAGTAGCTGTTCGTCAATTGAGCATGGGACCAGGGCTGCGGCCGTCCGGTGCGGTCTCTCCTCCGGTTCGCACGCGCCCCTGGAAACACGCATGCCGCGCGCCAGCTTTGCCAGTTTCCGAGTGCACGTCAAGCCGATTGCGCGTGCGATGTCCGGTATGAGAGCGGTTGCCTGACCTGGGGGAATGCAACTGTGACATAAGCGCGAACTGATGTTCCGGCACCGCCAGTTACCTTGTCGACAAAGCGAGCCGATTCCCAATATGCCGCTTGCATCCGCGAATTGACGGTGCTCAGCGCGTGAACGCGCCCGACTCCACGGCGGCGACGAATCCGCGCCAGCCGTCCACGGAGAAGAGAATCACGGGGCTTTGGGGGTCCTTGCTGTCCCGGACGGGGACGACGCCTGAGGCGGCGAAGGCGGGGGCGTGCTCTATGCACGCCCCGCCATCGCCGTTGCTGTAGGAGGACTTGACCCACCGCGCGCAGGACAAGTCCGGGGATATCTTCATGTGGGCAGTGCCTCCATCGTGGCTCGGATCAGTGCCGCGGTCTCGCGGGGCGGGAGTGCGTATGCGGTCATCAACTCATAAGCGTGCTGCCGTGGACCGGCGAGGTCCTGGGCCTCGAACAGCGTTCCCGAGTTGACGCCTTCTTGGTACGCCACGACCGTTCCGTTGTCCAGCGTCAGCACCCTCAGCAACCCGCCGCCGAGCAGGGCGTGTTCCCCGTGGTCAAAGGGAAGGATCTGCAAGGTGGTCGTGGGACTGTCCACGAGCGGCAGCAGCGCGGCAAGTTGTGCGCGCATGACAGCCGGTCCACCCACGGGTCGCCGGATCACCGTCTCATCGAGGATGCCGAAGAAGTGCGGAGGGTCTTCGCCCTGGAGCAGCGCCTGCCTGCTGAGCCGGGCGGTCATCAGATCCTGGATCTCCTCCGGCTTCGCCTTGGGGTTGTGGGCCCGGAACAGCGCGCGGGCATAGTCCTCCGTCTGCACGAGACCAGGCACCACATGCCCGGCGAACTCCCTGATGACCCGAGCCCGCGCCTCAAGCTCCATATGGCGCCGATACCGATCCGGATGAATCTCCTTGCGCGCCAGCCCGTACAACTTCTCGAATAGCTGATCGGTCCCGAACGCCGCGTCCAGCTTCGCCGACAGGTCCGGCGGGATCATGGCTTCGGCGATCTCAAACCGCGCCAGTGAACTCTTGCTGTACCTGATCACCTCGGCCAGCCGCTCCAGACTCATCCCCGCCGCCATACGTAAACGGCGCATCTCCGAGCCGAACAGATCCCTGGCTGATCGGTCCGGCATCAACTCACGCGAACGTACGACCATGGCGTGTCCCCCTACTCCCGTGTCACCAACGGCTCATGACCTCGCCGCACGAGCATACGCACCGAGAGTGACAATCCGCAGGCGTACGGTAGTTGCCCGCGAACCTCCTAAGGCGAAGGTCGATGCGCTGGTCGGGGGCGAGCCAATACGTGACGCGCACAGCGTTGTGCCGGGCCTCATGGCGGGCCCGGCACCTTCTTGTGTGCACGGTCAGCGGATCCGGCAGGTGCGCCGGGCGCGGGGCGACCCGGTTCGGTTCGGCTCGGGTCGGCTCGGGTCGGTCAGCGCTCGCGCTGCTTGCGCCAGCGGATGCCCGCTTCCAGGAAGCCGTCGATCTCGCCGTCGAGGACCGCCTGGGGGTTGCCCACCTCGAACTCGGTGCGCAGGTCCTTGACCATCTGGTACGGGTGCAGGACGTAGGAGCGCATCTGGTTGCCCCAGGAATTGCCGCCGTCGCCCTTGAGGGCGTCCATCTTGGCCTGCTCCTCCTGGCGGCGGCGCTCAAGGAGCTTGGCCTGGAGGACGTTCATGGCGCTGGCCTTGTTCTGGATCTGGGAGCGCTCGTTCTGGCAGGAGACGACGATGCCGGTGGGGATGTGGGTGATGCGGACGGCGGAGTCGGTGGTGTTGACACCCTGGCCGCCGGGGCCCGATGCGCGGTAGACGTCCACGCGCAGCTCGGACTCGTCGATCTCGACATGGTCGCTCTGCTCGACCACAGGCAGCACCTCGACGCCCGCGAACGACGTCTGGCGGCGGCCCTGGTTGTCGAAGGGCGAGATGCGCACCAGGCGGTGGGTGCCCTGCTCGACCGAGAGGGTGCCGTAGGCGTAGGGGGCCTTGACGACGAAGGTGGTCGACTTGATGCCGGCCTCTTCCGCGTACGAGGTCTCGTAGATCTCCGTGCTGTAGCCATGGCGCTCGGACCAGCGCAGATACATCCGCTGGAGGCGCTCGGCGAAGTCGGAGGCGTCCACGCCGCCCGCCTCGGCGCGGATGTTGACCAGCGCGGCGCGCTCGTCGTACTCGCCGGACAGGAGCGTACGGACTTCCATCTCGTCCAGCGCCTTGCGGACGTCGGTCAGCTCCGACTCGGCCTCGGCGAGCGTGTCCGCGTCGTCCTCGGTCTCGGCCAGCTCGAAGAGCACGGCCAGGTCGTCGATGCGGCCGCGGAGCGCCTCGGTCTTGCGCAGCTCGGCCTGGAGGTGGGAGAGCTTGCTGGTGATCTTCTGGGCCGCGTCCGGGTCGTCCCACAGGGACGGGGCCGCTGCCTGCTCCTCAAGCACGGCGATGTCTGCCCTCATCCTGTCGAGGTCCAGGACGGCCTCGATCGACCCCATGGTGGAGGAGAGGGACTTCAGTTCTTCGGATACATCGACGACTGCCACGGGTCCAGCGTAACGGCTGAGGGCGACAGTCGGACCCGCCAGGGTTTCCGCTGGTGATCCGCCCCGGGGAAGGCGGGGCACCCGCCGGGGGCCGCCGCCCGTCCGTACCGGGGTTCCGGGCCGTGACAGACGCCGCGTCC
>NZ_JBSGUP010000826.1:0-3203 GCF_053607985.1 Streptomyces sp. NPDC055078 | reverse complement strand
CCACGGACCGGCCCGGTTTCTTTTCCCGGCCCACCACGAGCGGTGCCCCCGCCCCCGCCTCTGCCCCCGCCTCCGGTCGGCGCCAGGCCCCCGGCACCAGGCACCAGGCCCCGCCCCCCGGGACCAGGCCCCCGCCCCCCGGCCGCCCCGCAGCCCGCGCGTCAGTCGCGACCCGCCCAGATGTTCGTGCCCGCCGTGTCCAGGGCGAAGGCGTCGATCTCGGTCAGCTCCGCCGCGGTCAGCGGCGGACCCGTGAGCGCCCCGATGTTCTCCTCCAACTGCGCCACACTCGACGCGCCGATCAGCGCCGACGTCATTCGGGGGTCCCGCAGCACCCAGGCGATCGCGAGCTGTGCCAGCGACTGCCCACGGCGGCCGGCGATGTCGTTCAGCCCGTTGAGCCTGCGGACGACCTCGTCGGAGAGCAGACCGGGGTCGAGGGACTTGCCCTGGCTGGCCCGGGAGCCCTCAGGGATGCCGTTGAGGTACTTCCCGGTGAGCAGTCCCTGGGCCAGCGGGACGAAGGAGATACAGCCCATGCCCGCCGGCTCCAGCGTGTCGAGGAGCGCGTCGTCCTCGATCCAGCGGTTGATCATGGAGTAGGAGGGCTGGTGGATCAGGGCGGGCACCCCCATGTCCGCCAGGAGCCGCGCCGCGCGGGCGGTCTGCTCCGCGGTGTACGACGACACGCCGGCGTACAGCGCCTTCCCCCGCTGTACGGCCGAGGCCAGCGCCCCCATCGTCTCTTCGAGCGGGGTGTGCGGATCGAAGCGGTGGGAGTAGAAGATGTCGACGTACTCCAGCCCCATGCGCCGCAGGGACGCGTCCAGCGAGGACAGCAGGTACTTGCGCGACCCCCATTCGCCGTACGGCCCCGGATGCATCAGATAGCCGGCCTTGGTCGAGAGGACCAGCTCGTCCCGGTGGGCGGCGAAATCCTGCGCGAAGATCTTGCCGAAGTTCAGCTCGGCCGAGCCGGGCGGCGGGCCGTAGTTGTTCGCCAGGTCGAAGTGGGTGACGCCCAGATCGAAGGCGCGGCGCAGGATGGCGCGCTGCGACGCCAGGGTGCGGTCGTCGCCGAAGTTGTGCCAGAGGCCGAGCGACAGCGCGGGCAGTTTCAGTCCGGAGCGGCCACTGCGCCGGTACTCCATCGACTCGTAGCGATCCGGAGCGGCGGCATAGGAGTTTGAGTCAGTCACACCTGCCTCCCTATCACGCCCCCGTGACCGGCCGAATTATGGCGCTGTGTCCGGTCCGCGGGGGCGTGGCCGCGCCCTGGGCCCCGAGGCCGTCGACATCGAACATATCTCCGAACTGCTCCGCGCCCGGCGTCAGCCGGATCCGGTCCGGTGATCCGTACCGGCGGCGGACGGCGGCTGTCCGGTTCATGCCCCGGTAGTGCGCCCGCGCGGAGTACCACCGCCGCCACGGCGGCTGACACTCCTTAGGGGGGACGCCCTCAGCACAACCCATCACCCGGTGTTCATCCATACGTCGTCCCCCACCTGGCATGGTGACGCGTGTTCGAGGGAATATCCCTTGCAGGTCGACGTCCGATCCAGGAACGTCGTATCTCAGTGAGTGGCTTTGACCACTCACCCGGGAGGCCCTTTGCGCACGATGGCACGCACCCCCTGTGCGGACCACGCGGAGGGCCGGTGCTCGGCCCGCGCACAGGGGCCCGAAGCCCGGCTCTTCCCCCGCCCCAGGCGGGGGGACCGCGTCTCCTGCCCCCGCGCAGGAGACCTCTGGCCCGTGACGGCGAAGCACCGCCGACCTCATTCGAGGGGGTACGTCCTTCCGTGGTGAACAGCACAAAGCGCCGGATGCCCGACAGGCGCACTTACGTTCTCGACACCAGCGTCCTGCTGGCCGATCCGAACGCCCTGACCCGTTTCGACGAGCACGAAGTGGTGCTCCCGATCGTGGTCATCACGGAACTGGAGGCCAAGAGGCACCATCCGGAGCTGGGCTACTTCGCCCGCCAGGCCCTGCGCCTGCTGGACGACTGCCGCATCCGCTTCGGACGCCTGGATTCCCCCATCCCCATGGGCGACCTCGGCGGCACCCTGCGGGTCGAGCTGAACCACTCCGATCCCGGCGTCCTCCCCGCCGGGTTCCGGCTCGGCGACAACGACTCACGGATCCTGGCGGTGGCGAGAAACCTTCAGGCCGAGGGGTACGACGTCACCGTCGTCTCCAAGGACCTGCCGCTGCGCATCAAGGCGTCATCCGTCGGCCTGCTGGCCGAGGAGTACCGCGCCGAGCTGGCCATCACCGACTCCGGCTGGACCGGTATGTCGGAGCTGTCGCTCTCCGCCGAGCAGGTGGATCTGCTCTACAGCGAGGAGACGCTGTACGTCCCCGAGGCGGGCGAGCTGCCCGTCCACACCGGGCTCGTCCTCCAGTCCGAGCGCGGCAAGGCGCTCGGCCGGGTCACCGCCGACGGCAATGTACGGCTGGTGCGCGGCGACCGGGAGGCGTTCGGCATCCACGGCCGCAGCGCCGAGCAGCGCATCGGGCTCGATCTGCTCCTCGACCCCGAGGTCGGCATCGTCTCGCTCGGCGGCCGGGCCGGCACCGGCAAGTCGGCGCTCGCGCTCTGCGCCGGACTGGAAGCGGTCCTGGAGCGCCGGCAGCACCAGAAGGTGATGGTCTTCCGTCCGCTGTACGCGGTGGGCGGCCAGGAGCTGGGATATCTCCCCGGCACCGAGGCCGAGAAGATGAGCCCCTGGGCCCAGGCGGTCTTCGACACGCTGTCGGCGGTGGCGGGCCGCGATGTGATCGAGGAGGTGCTGGGGCGCGGCATGCTCGAAGTCCTGCCGCTCACCCATATCCGCGGCCGTTCGCTGCACGACGCGTTCGTCATCGTGGACGAGGCCCAGTCGCTGGAGCGCAATGTCCTGCTGACGGTGCTCTCCCGTATCGGGGCGAACTCCCGGGTCGTTCTCACCCATGATGTGGCACAGCGGGACAATCTGCGGGTCGGCCGCTACGACGGAGTCGTCGCCGTGGTGGAGAAGCTGAAGGGGCATCCGCTCTTCGCGCATGTCACCCTCACCCGCTCCGAGCGGTCCCAGATCGCCGCGCTGGTCACCGAGATGCTGGAGGACGGACAGATCTGAGGGACCGTTCCGGCCCTCCACCGGGCCCGACCGTTCCGGCCGTGCACAGGGCCCGACAGATCCGGCCCTCCACCGCTC
>NZ_JBSGUP010000825.1:0-3208 GCF_053607985.1 Streptomyces sp. NPDC055078 | reverse complement strand
CTATCCCCGCGGGCGGCGGACCGGCCCGGGAGGCGTCGCCCGCCTCCCGGGCCGCGATACGCCGCCGGTGCCGTTCCCGGGCCCCCGCCGGGATCACCGGCCGGCCGTCCGGTACGGTGTGCCGCCGCCTTCTGCGCCTTTCTGGGGCGTTTCGGGGTCCATAGATTGGCCGAATGTCGACTGTCTGTCTTATGGCTTCTGTGTAGATATGCCGCTGGCGCGATCATTCTGGTTCTTGTGGATTCTTGGGGAACTGCCGCCAAATCGCCCATGCCAGGGGCGCTTTCACTTTTTGCTCGCGCGACCCGGACCCCCTCCCATACGCCTCCTTCGTGGCAGCATGTTCCCGAACGGCCGGGTGCGGCGCGTTCCGGAATCGGGCACTCCAGGTTGTGTGGGCATCCGTGCGCCTGTGTTCGGCGTCTGTCCTGACGGCGAGTGGTGGCGGGTGTCCGCAGGGCGGAGGCCCCGCGCCGGGTGCGGAGCGCTCCCGGGCCGGAACCGGGCGTAACGTGCTCCCTCGTGCTCCTTCGTACTCCCTCGTACGGCGGAGTCCGGCGGAGTTCGGCGGCCACAATTTTGTCCACAGCCTGTGGAGGCGCGATGCGGTGGTTGGTGGGGTGGAGCAGTATCGCCGCAAACTTCGGTTCGGCGGGCGTCGTCGGAGCATCCGACGAGGGCCGGACCGTCCACCCCGTCGGCTCCCAACTCCTGTGGGGCGACCCCGATCCGCTCTGGGCCGTCGGCGACTGGCGCCCCGACGAGGTGCGCGTCGTCAGCATCGACGCGCCCCCCGGATTCGACGGAACCGTCCCTTCCACCCCCGCCACCCGGATGGCCGTCCTCGGCTGCTGCGCCGCGAGCGACGACGAACTGCGCGCCGGACTGCGCTCCGCGCGCGGCGGGGCGCTGCGCCATCTCACCGCCTGGCCCGGCAGTTACACCGCCGTCGTCCAGGCCGGCCGGCGCATCACCGTCCTCGGCGATCTGGCCGGGGCGAGACCGGTCTTCCACACCCCCTGGGCCAACGGCACCGCCTACGCCACCGCCGCGCTCCCCCTCGCCGACCTCATCGAGGCACAGCTGGACATCGGGCACCTCGCCGCCCTGCTCGCCTGCCCCGAGTCCCCCGAGGCGCTGCGCGACTCCACCCCGTACGAAGGGGTCAAGCGCATCCCGCCGGGCCACGCGCTGATCCTGCGCGAGGGCTCCCGGGAGATCACCGGATACGAACCCGTCGCCTCCCTCGCCGTCGCCGGGCCGCAGATCGAGGCGGACCGTGCCGTCGACGGAGTACGCGACGCGCTGGTCGAGGCCGTACGGGCACGGCTCACCGCGCCCCGGCACGCGCCCGGGACCCTGCCACCCGACCCCGGTCCGGTGCCCGGGATGGGGCCCGCCGAACGGCGCGCGGCACGCGGCGGCGGTCCCGCGCCCGGCATCGGCGCCGACCTCTCCGGAGGCAGCGCATCCGGCACTCTCGCCCTGCTCGCCGCCGGACTGCCCGGCAACCCCGGCACCGTACTCGGCCATGGCACCGGCGCGGGCGAACGGCTCCTCGCCGTCACCTACAACGACCTCACCGAGGACGGCCGCGAAGCCGAGCTGGAACGCGCCCGTGTCATCGCCGAGAACCCCCGGCTGCACCATGTCGTCGTCGCGGCGGGGGAGGAGGGGCTGCCGTACGCGAACCTGGAGAACGGGCCGCTGACCGACGAACCCGCCCCCTCCCTCGTCGTGGCCGAACGCCACCGCGGACGGCTGGCCGCCGGCAGCGCCGACCACTTCACCGGCGCGGGCGCCCGCCAGGTCCTGGACGCGCACCCCGCGCGCCTCGCCGATCTGCTGCTCGACCGGCGCCGGCGCCATCTGCTGCGGCCCGTCACCGCCCTCGCCCGCGCCGAAGGCCCGTCGCCGCACTCCCTGTTCGTCCCGCTGACCGTGTACCGGGCCGCCCGGCGCCTCGCCCGCACCCCCTACCGGACCGGTCTGGAGACGGCCGCCGGCACCCTCCTCGAAGCGAACCGCGCCGGGGCCCGCACCAACGGCGTGGGCCCGCTCGGAGCGTCCCTCGCGGCGCTGACCTGGTCGCGCCCCGGGCCGGCGGCCCGCTGGCTCACCGGGGAAGCACTGGCTGAAGTATCGGTTCGCCTGACGGCCGCGGCGACCCGGCCCATCTCCGTGCAGCGGCCCGGCGAGGCCCGGGCGCGGGCGGCCCTCGCCCGGCACGCCACCGACCAGCGCATCCTGGAACAGGCCGCGGAGGTCCGCAGCCAGCGCATCCACGCGCCCTTCCTCGACAACCAGGTCGTCCGCGCCTGCCGCGACCTCCCCGAATCGCTCCGGGTGCGCCCCGGCGCCCGCGCCGACATCCTCCGCACCGTCCTCGCGGGCACCGGCATCCACGACCTGCCCCCCGGCTGGGGTGCCCCCACCCCCGCCTCCTCCACCGCGACCGCCCGCACCGGGCTGCGCGCCTCCCTCCACCACCTCATCGCCCTCTTCGACGCCCCCCTCCTCGCGGACGCCGGGCTCATCGAGGCCCGCGTCATCCGCAAGGCCCTCCGCGCGGCGTCCGAGGGCGAGCCGGTGCCCCTCGACGGCCTCGCCGACCTCGTCTCCACCGAACTCTGGCTCCGCCGCCTCCTCTCCCGCCGCGGCACCTGCTGGACCGGCACCGCGGCCCCCCGCCAACGCGCGGTAGCGGGCGGCGTCCCACCCCGCCCGACCTTGCGCTCCTGACCCTGGGGGGTGCGGGCGTGCTGGGTGCGGTGCGGGGTCTTGGGCTGGTCCGGGGTTCTGCGGGGTTGGGGTTGGGGTTGTTGGGCTGGGCCCGGGTGCTGCGGGGTTGGGGCCGGTGTTTGGTGTCGGGGTCTTGGGCTTGCCCCAGGCGCCTCGGGGTTGGGGCCGGGGTCCGCTCCGGGGTCACGTCGGGACTGCACGATTTACGGCGCGTTTCGGGCTCTTGGCGGGTCTCGGGCTCTTCAGCGCCACAAATCACGCTTTACGTCCCGACGCCACCCCTGCGCGTCCCCCTCCCAGTCCAGTCCTGCGCGTCCCCTCCCGGTCCGGTTCCGCATGTCCCCGTTCCCTGGCTCACCCTTGCCCGTCCCTTTCCGGGTCCGCCTCTGTCCGTTCCAGCCTCTCCGGAGGCACATTCAGCCGCTCGGGCGGCAAATCCAGCCCCTCCGGCGATTGAGGAGCGGGG
>NZ_JBSGUP010000824.1:0-3219 GCF_053607985.1 Streptomyces sp. NPDC055078 | reverse complement strand
GCCGGGGAGTTCCCACTTCGCAACCGGGAACTCCCCGGCGGCGTACTGGCATTGTGCTCCGGGCTGTCACGAAACAGTGACAAGCGGGCCCGCACCCCGCTGTTCCCCGCCTCTGTGACCTATGGCACGATGCAGATCTCCCGACCGCCGCCGACGCAGCGCCGGCACCGTATGCACAGGAGAATTCACGCGTGCAGACCTCCGCCGTCCCGGACCTCGCGCACACCCGGACCCGCCCGATCCACTGGCTCGCCACCGCCACCGCGATGGCCGCGGTCGTCGCCGCCGCGGGCCTGCTCCAGCCCGAACGCGCCACCGCCTCGCCGCCCGACGGGAAGCCGAAGAAACCCCCCGTGGCCGCACCCGCCCCCGACCCGGCCGACGTCCGGCTCCCCCTGGAATGCGGATCACTCGGCTATGTGGTGGTCAAGAAGGCCACCGGCGACCTCGATGGTGACGGCCGTCCCGAAACAATCGCCGCCGCCCGCTGCGACGCGGGATCCGGCTCCCCGCCCCATGGGATCTACGTACTCACCACCGCCGAAGAAGGCGGCCCCCGCCTCGTCGCCACCCTGCTGGAACCGGCACAGCGCCGGACCGCGGAAGCGCTGGCCATCCGCGACGGCGCCATAACGGCGACCCTGCTCGGCTACTCGTCGCCCGAAGTGCCGAACTGCTGCCCCGACCAGCGCGACAACGTCCAATGGCGATGGCAGGGCGGGAAGTTCATCCGCACCACGCAGGACGAGCCCCGCACCGTATGAGCAGGAAAACGAACAGCATATGAGACGGGCGGACACCATATGAGACAACCGCCCCACCCGTCACCGCTCAACGCTGCGTAAGCAAACAGTCACCCGGCGTCGAACCGCTACCCCGCGTCCGGACCGTAGACCTCGACCCTGTCCGAAACCCGACGGACATGGATACAGTCACCCGGACACTCCTTCGCGGAGTCCACCACATCGCGCAACAGCGGCAGCGGCACCGGTGTCGTCGCCCCCGCGTCCTGGAGCAGCTCGTCCTCGGCGCTCTTCACATACGCCAGCCCGTCGATGTCCAGCTCGAAGACATCCGGCGCGTACTGGACGCAGATCCCGTCCCCGGTGCACAGCTCCTGATCGATCCAGACCTCCAGCGCCTGCCCGGCACCCTCGGACGGAACCTCGTGCTGCGCGGTCATATCTCCCTGCCGTTTCCATCGTCGGACCAACCGTTCGGTGACCCAAGGTGAACCAAGTCGCACCAGCCCTGACGGGTGTTGAACACTTCGACGATACAACCGCCCGCTTTCCGATGTTGATGGGTGGGTATCCACCAGGCGTGAGGGAGAGCGCAAGGGTGAAGATCGGACACGCCCCCACCGTCTTTGTGATCTAGGGGTTTCAATCACCACCCACCCAGGTAGGGTCAGGAAGCGTCCAGCTCCCCTTGGAGGAGGTGAGGACCGTGGCAGCCCACGACGACGACATCAACCGCGGCATCCGGCCGGGGCGGGGGTCTGAAGACCCAGCCGGCCAGGTTGCCTATCTCGAGCAGGAAATCGCCGTCCTGCGCCGCAAGCTCGCCGACTCTCCGCGCCATACGAGAATTCTCGAAGAGCGGATCGTCGAGCTCCAGACAAACCTGGCCGGCGTGTCCGCACAGAACGAGCGGCTCGCGAACACGCTCCGTGAGGCCCGCGACCAGATCGTGGCCCTCAAGGAAGAAGTCGACCGGCTCGCACAGCCGCCGGCGGGCTTCGGTGTCTTCCTGCAGGCCACCGAGGACGGCACCTGCGACATCTTCACCGGAGGCCGCAAACTCCGGGTGAACGTCAGCCCCAGCGTCGAGCTCGAAGAGCTGCGGCGCGGCCAGGAAGTCATGCTCAACGAAGCGCTCAACGTGGTCGAGGCCATGGCGTACGAGCGCGCCGGGGACATCGTCACCCTCAAGGAGATCCTTGAGGACGGCGAGCGCGCCCTGGTGGTCGGGCACACCGACGAGGAACGAGTGGTACGGCTCGCCGAGCCCCTGCTGGACATCACCATCCGGCCCGGCGACGCCCTCCTGCTCGAACCCCGCTCCGGCTACGTCTACGAAGTGGTTCCCAAGAGCGAGGTCGAAGAGCTCGTCCTCGAAGAGGTGCCCGACGTCGATTACACCAAGATCGGCGGTCTGGGCAACCAGATCGAGCTGATCCGTGACGCCGTCGAGCTGCCCTACCTCTACCCCGACCTCTTCAAGGAGCACGAGCTGCGGCCCCCGAAGGGCATCCTGCTCTACGGACCGCCGGGCTGTGGCAAAACACTCATCGCCAAAGCCGTCGCGAATTCCCTCGCCAAGAAAGTCGCCGAGGTCACCGGCCAGCCCGCGGGGAAGAGCTACTTCCTCAACATCAAGGGCCCCGAACTCCTCAACAAGTACGTCGGCGAAACCGAGCGCCACATCCGTCTCGTCTTCCAGCGGGCCCGGGAAAAGGCCAGCGAAGGCACACCCGTCATCGTCTTCTTCGACGAGATGGAATCGCTCTTCCGCACCCGGGGCTCCGGCGTCAGCTCCGACGTGGAGAACACCATCGTCCCGCAGCTCCTCGCCGAGATCGACGGCGTCGAGGGCCTGGAGAACGTCATCGTCATCGGCGCCTCCAACCGCGAGGACATGATCGACCCCGCGATCCTGCGCCCCGGCCGCCTCGATGTGAAGATCAAAATCGAGCGCCCGGACGCCGAGGCCGCGAAGGACATCTTCGCGAAGTACCTCACGGCCTCCCTGCCCCTGCACTCCGACGACCTCTCCGAGCACAACGGCTCCAAGGAAGCCGCCGCCCACGCCATGATCCAGTCGGTCGTCGAGCAGATGTACGCGGAGACCGAGGAGAACCGCTTCCTTGAGGTCACCTACGCCAACGGTGACAAGGAAGTCCTGTACTTCAAGGACTTCAACTCCGGAGCGATGATCCAGAACATCGTCGACCGGGCCAAGAAGATGGCCATCAAGGCGTTCCTCGATCACAACCAGAAAGGTCTGCGCGTCTCCCACCTCCTCCAGGCATGTGTGGACGAGTTCAAGGAGAACGAGGACCTGCCCAACACCACCAACCCGGACGACTGGGCCCGTATCTCCGGCAAGAAGGGCGAACGGATCGTGTTCATCCGTACCCTGGTCACCGGAAAACAGGGCGCGGACACCGGACGCTCCATCGACACGGTGGCGAATACCGGCCAGTACCTGTAAGAC
>NZ_JBSGUP010000823.1:0-3227 GCF_053607985.1 Streptomyces sp. NPDC055078 | reverse complement strand
GCGGAGCGGGCGACATAGGTGTAGCAGGCGACCCCGCCGGGGTCGCCGCCGCCGGTGTGCGGGGTGCCGGGCGGCACCCACAGCCCCTGCCCGGGGACCAGGCGCCGCACCCCGGTCCGGCTGTGGAGCGTCATGGACCCGGCGTGCGGCCACACGAGGAGTCCGTCGGGGTGTGTGTGGACCTCGGGGAGCACCCCGCCCGACGATTCACGGACCCCGCCCGACGATTCACGGACCCCGCCCGACGGTTCGCGGCCGTCGAAGACGGCGGTGGTCAGCAGATACGGCGGAGGCACCTGCACCCCGCCGATCACCGGCGCGGACCACCGTGGCAGGCCGCCCGGGGACGCGTCGACGCGTTCACGACCGGAGACCTGGGCAATCGACATGAATTTAGGTTAGCCTAACCTCTTTCCGGGCGTGACCTGTGGTGCCGGGAGAAGCATCGTGCCCGGCGCGGCCGGCCGGCCGTGGTCAGCGCTCGGCCGCTCGCCGCAGCAGAGGTGTGATCCGGTAGTCGACGAGCTGGTGCATGGCCAGGGCGGTGTTGGTGCGTTCGACACCGGGGATGGCCAGGATCTGACCGGCGACGCGATACAGATCGTCGGCGTCGGTGGCGACGACATGGACGAGCAGATCCCGCTCGCCGGTGAGGCCGTGGACCTGGAGCACTTCGGGGACGGCCGCGAGCGCCTCCGCGACCTGGCCCAGTCTGCGCTGGGTGACCTGGGTGGTGACGAAGGCCGTGAGGGGATAGCCCAGCGCCGCGGGATCGACCCGCTGCTCGAAGGAGCGCAGCTTGCCGGTCCGGTCGAACGAGGCCAGGCGGGCCTGCACGGTGTTACGGCTCAGCCCGCTGCGCTCGGCGAGCGCGACCGCGGTGGCGCGGGGATGCTCGGTGAGCGCCAGGAGCAGGCGGGCGTCTGTGGGATCGATCCGTTCCGGCTTGGGCACGGTGCTGCCTTTCGAGAAGCAGGAGGACTGGTGATTGTGCATTCTGCGCTATTTCCCGGCAGGAACTTGTGCACATTCCGGTCCGGTGGTGTCCTGAACGACAACGATTGCACGTCCCTCCTTGGAGCGCTGCGCCGACCGTGACCCGGTCGGCCCGACTCGTCCCGGGGCCGTACCGCTCCGTGCGCCTTGCGCGCGTCCCCCTTTTTTCCCGTTTTCCTTGCCAGCGCGCTGCCTCCGTGTGTCCCGGAGTGCCCGGCGTGAGGAGGCCCGTTTCCCATGACCACTGCATCTGAGACCCGCCGGCGTTCCACGACCGATCCCTACGCCGTCCTGGCCGAGGTCGAGAACCGCGTGCTGTGGCTGTCCGGCGCGATCGTCGACCACGCGAACCGGGTGCGTCCCAACCCGTCGGGGCTCAAGGTCGGCGGCCACCAGGCGTCGTCCGCGTCGATGGTGTCCATCATGACCGCACTGTGGTTCCGCCATCTGCGCCCCGAGGACCGGGTGTCGGTCAAGCCGCACGCCTCGCCCGTCCTGCACGCCATCAACTACCTGCTCGGTGAGCTGGACGCCGCGTATCTGCCGACACTGCGCGCCTGGGGCGGTCTGCAGAGCTACCCGAGCCGCTCGAAGGACCCCGATCCGGTCGACTACTCCACCGGCTCGGTGGGTATCGGGGCCACGGCCACGATCTGGGGGGCGCTGGCACGCCGTTACGCGGACAAGGCGGGCGACGGCCGTTTCGCGGGCCGGCAGTACGCCCTGGTGGGCGATGCCGAGCTGGACGAGGGCGCCGTGTGGGAGGCGCTGCTCGACCCGCAGGTCTCCGGTCTCGGCGAACTGGTGTGGATCGTCGACCTCAACCGGCAGTCACTGGACCGCGTCGTTCCGGACATCGCCGCCGACCGGCTCCAGGGCATGTTCGCGGCGGCCGGCTGGCAGGTCCTCACCCTTAAGTACGGCACGCTGCTGGAGGAGTTGTTCACCCGGCCGGGCGGGGACGCGCTGCGCTCCCGGATCGACGCCATGTCCAACCCCGAGTACCAGCGGCTGCTGCGCTGCCCGGCGGACGAACTGCGCGACCGGCTGCCGGGGACCGGCCCCGGTTCCGCCGGAATCTCCGGCCTGCTGGCCCGGATGGACGACGAGCTGCTGACCGACGCCATCCGCAATCTGGGCGGGCACGACATGGCCGCCCTGGACACGGCGCTGTCCGCCGTCGACGACACCCGGCCCACCGTGATCCTGGCCTATACGGTCAAGGGCTACGGCCTGCCGTCCCAGGGCCACCCGCAGAACCACTCGTCCCTGCTGACCGAGCGGCAGATGCGTGAACTCGCCGACCGGACCGGGGCCGATCCCGACCAGCCCTGGGCCGCCTTCGCACCCGATTCGGCGGCGGGACGGCTGTGCGCGGAGACCTCGGCGCGGCTGCGGCGCGTCCATCCGGCTCCGGTCGCCCCACCGGCCCTGCCCATGGACATCGGCCGCACCCCCGCCGGTACGGCGACCACCCAGGCGGCGCTGGGCCGCGTACTGCTCGATCTGACCCGCTCCGCACCGGAGGCGGCCCGCAGGGTGGTGACCGTGAGCCCGGACGTCAGCTCGTCCACCAATCTGGGCGGCTGGGTGAACAAGGTCGGCGTCTGGTCCGCCGGTGAGCGCACGGACTGGTTCGCCGACGATCCTGAGACCATTCTGCACTGGCGGGAGAAGCCGACCGGGCAGCACATCGAACTGGGTATCGCGGAGACCAACCTGGTCGGCGCCCTGGGCGAACTCGGCGCGACCTGGAGCCGGTGGGGCGAGCCCCTGCTGCCCATCGGTGTGCTGTACGACCCCTTCGTCCAGCGGGCCCTGGAACCCTGGTCCTACGGTATCTACGCCGGCGGGCAGTCGATCCTGGTCGGCACGCCGTCCGGGGTCACCCTCGCCCCCGAGGGCGGTGCCCACCAGTCCATCACCACCCCGTCGCTGGGGATCGAACAGCCGGGCTGTATCACCTACGAACCCGCGTTCGCCATCGACACGGAGTGGACCCTGCTGGCCTCCCTCGCCCGCCTGGGCAGGCCCGACGGCACCTCCGCCTATCTGCGGCTGTCCACCCGGCCGGTCGACCAGACCCTGGCCGCCGTGCCCGCGGACCCCGCCGCCCGCGAACGGCGCAGGCAGCAGGTCGTCGCGGGCGCCTACCCGCTGCTCCGGCGGGACGGCGCCCAGGTCACCATCGCCGCCATGGGCGCGATGGTGACCGAGGCACTGGCCGCCGC
>NZ_JBSGUP010000822.1:0-3235 GCF_053607985.1 Streptomyces sp. NPDC055078 | reverse complement strand
GCGCGGGCCCTTCGGCACCCAGGCGGGCAGGGACTCGGTCCGCTCCAGCCAGGCGGCCGGCGGCTGTCCGCCGCGTCCCGCGGCGACCACTCCGCAAGCGATCGCGCAGGTGGTGTCCACATCCCCGCCCACCTGGGCGGTCACCCAGAATGTCCGCTCGAAGTCGCCGAGCGACCGCGCGGCCGACCAGAGCGCGAACGGAACCGTGTCATGTGCGCTCGTACGGCGACCGCAGCCGAGTACGGCGGCGACGGTCCCGGCATCCCCGTAGTCGAGCATGTCCCGCGCCCGCCGCAGACCCGCCCCCACCGCGCTGCGCGGCACGAGCGCGATGACACCGTCGAGCAGTTCCGCGGGCCCGGGCGGCCCGCCGGGATCGGCGGCGAGTGCCGCGGCAGCCGCGACGGCCATCGCGCCAACGACCGCCTCACGGTGCTGATGAGTGGTGTACGAGGAGATCTCGGCCTGGTGGGTGGCCTGCTCGGGGTCGTCCGCGTACCACGCGCCGAGCGGGGCGATCCGCATCGCGGAACCGTTGCCCCAGGAGCCCTGGCCCTGGAAGAGGGCGGCGGCGAGTTCTCGCCACTCCCCTCCCTCTCTGACGAGCCGGAGCATGCGGTTGACCGCGGGGCCGTAGCCGCGGTCGAAGTCGTGGCGGTCGGCGAAGGAGCGCGCGAGCGCGTCCTGGTCGGCACGGCCGTGGTTCGCCAGCACGGTCAGTACCGAGCAGGCCATCTCGGTGTCGTCGGTCCACTGCCAGCCCCCCGGAGGCAGCTCGCGCCGCTTCAGCAGGGGATAGTTGGCCGGTACGAAGAACTGGGAGCCCAGGGCGTCCCCCACGGACAGTCCGCGCAGGCTGTCCAGGGCACGTGCGAAACGCCGGTCGGTTGAGGAGTCAGCGGTCATCTTCCTGCCACTCTATCCGGTGACGCCGTACGGTTCGGGGGTACGCCAGCGTTCGAACGGCCGGTCAAGCGTGTACCGGCCGTCCTGGCCGAGGCGCAGGACCCGCATCTCGCCGTTGCCCGGATTGGAGAGCGACTCGAATTCGGCGACCGTCCAGTGGAACCAGCGCATACAGAACAGCCGCATCGTCAGCCCGTGGGTCACCAGGAGCACATTGGGCGGATGATCGGGTGATTCGAAGCTGCGGTGCAGGCTCTCCAGGAACGCCCCGACCCGGTCGTACACATCGGCTCCCGACTCGCCCTGGGCGAAACGGTAGAAGAAGTGGCCGTAGGCGTCCCGGTAGGTCTTCTGGAGCTGGACGTCGTCCCGGTCCTGCCAGTTCCCCCAGTCCTGCTCGCGCAGCCGTGGCTCCTCCCGCACCCGCACCAGCGCGGGATCGAGCCCGAAGGCGTGGAAGGTGTCGTGGGTGCGCCGGTAGGGGGAGACATAGACGCTGACGCGCTCACGCCCGAACAGCTCACGGAGCCTGGCTCCGGTCTCCTCGGCCTGGGCCCGCCCGGCGGCCGTGAGCCGCAGCGCGTGGTCGGGCTCGCGTTCGTACACGCTGTCATCGGCGTTCCCCTCCGACTCGCCATGCCGGACGAGGACGATGCGTCGCGGTCTTGCCATGTCTCGACCCTAGATCGGCGCGGCCGGAGACGGGGGGCGGGGCCGGGCCGATCCGGCTGATCCGGCCGGTGACATATGGCACATCCCGTCCGGTGGCGCGGGCCGGCGGGGTCACTCTGCGGGAGAGTGACCCGGGCCACGTTGGGGAGCCGTACGATGGCGCGGTGCTGGTCAAGTGGATTCGCTGCACTGTGGTGGACCGTCGTGGGTTCGAGCGGGGGCAGCGGAAGTGGGCGGGGCTGCTGGGTGAGCCGGGATTCCGGGGCCAGGGCGGGGGCTGGAGCAAGGGGCGGCCTCATGTCGCCCATGTCTTCGCCTTCTGGGAGAGCCGGGCGTTCTACGACTCGTTCATGGCCCGCTCCCATGATCGGCTGGCGTCCGGGCAGTCGGGGACGTACAAGGACGCCCAGGTCAAACTTTTCGATCATCGATTCGACGTGAAGACCGGGTTCGAGCCCAGGTTCACCGGTGTCGACGTGGTGCGGGTCGCGCACTGCAGGATCCGTGAGGAGCGGGTCGAGCACTACGCGCTGATGCAGGAGAAGGTGTGGAACCCGGCGATGGCCGGCTCACCCGGCATGGTGCGCGGGCTGTTCGGCGAGGCCCCGGGGAACGAGTTCCTGGTGATGTCGATGTGGCTCTCCACGGCCGAGCACGGCAAGTACCGCAGGGAGCGGGTGGAACGGCTGCTGCTGCGCGCGCAGACCGAGGCGGATGTCGCGGCGCTGAACGGGGACGTGGTGCAGCTCGAACCGTCGTGGACGGTCTGACACCCCCATGACCGCTCCGGCGCCGCCCGCCCGGCGCCCTGGCGTGCGGTGTGCGGTGCGCGCCAGGGGCGGGGCGCAGACGATCGACGGGCTGCGGTGAGTCACCGGCCGGATCAGCCGCCCCGGCGCCCCGGTCCCGCGGGGCCCCGGCGGCCCGGTAACGGAATGCCCCTTGCCAGAACCGGCGTACACCGGGCAAAGCCTCGCCCCGACCCGTACACAGCGGATACGGTCAATCACAGACACGGTCAATCGACGGAGAACTCCGGGCAGTTACGGAGAAGGGACATCTGGTGAGCAGCCTGAGCAAGGGCGTCCGCAAGGTCGAGGTCAGCCTGCGATGGGATCCGAGCCCGCTGGGCGCGGCTCCCCACGACCTCGACATAGTCGCCGCGACCTACGCGGCGGACACCCCTCAGGGCGCTCCGGCGTATGTCGTGCATTTCGACAGCCGGTCGCCGGACGGCACGATCACCCTGACCAGGGACAGCAAGACCGGTCAGGGGTTCGGGGCCGACGAGGTGCTGACCCTGGAGTTCGACCGGCTGGCGGCGGTCTACGGCCGGGTCCTGGTGGGCGTGGTGATCCAGCAGCGGGACGGCCGGCTGGCGTTCGGCGACGTGGCGAACACGCTCGTCAGGGTCGCCGAGGGCCATACCGAGCTGTGGAAGGACGACTTCTCGGGCGTCGCTGGGGCCACGGCGGCGGTCGTCGCGGAGTTCAGCCGCGATGACACGGGCGTCTGGCGGTTCCATGAGACGATCCGCGGCTTCGACGCCGACCCGCAGGCATTCCTCGCCCTGATGGGCAGCGAGTGACGCGGCGGGCGACCGCCCGGGAGGGAACGCCGGACGGATGACCGCGAGCCGCGGCAGCGGTTCACGGCA
>NZ_JBSGUP010000821.1:0-3238 GCF_053607985.1 Streptomyces sp. NPDC055078 | reverse complement strand
GTCCGGGGCCTTGAACGACATGGGTGCGCTGATCAAGCCTGTCGGGGTCCCCCCGGACGAAGTCTGGGGGGAGATCGAGGACTCCCACCGAGGGGTGCGCGTCGGCCAACGCAGCGGGCGGGCGGTCGCCGGGCCCGGGCACGCACAGCCCCTCCGGCGCTTGAGGAGCGGGCCGAGGCGCGGGCGCGGCGGCGCGGGCCCAGTGGCTCGGGCCCAGTCGCACAGGCCCGGCGGCTCGGGGTCAGTTCTCCGGGTCAGCTCTCCGGGTCAGCTCTCCGGGGTCAGCCGGAGGGAGATGCTGTTGATGCAGTAGCGCTGATCGGTCGGCGTCGGGTACCCCTCCCCCTCGAACACATGCCCAAGGTGCGACCCGCACGTCGCGCACCGCACCTCCGTGCGGACCATGCCGTGCGAGCGGTCCGCGATCAGTTCGACGGCGTCGGTGTCCTTGGGGTCGTAGAACGACGGCCAGCCGCAGTGGGAGTCGAACTTCGTCTCCGAGCGGAACAGCTCGGCACCGCACGCCCGGCAGGAGTACACACCTTCGGTCCTGGTGTCCGTGTACTCACCCTGGAACGCGGGCTCGGTACCGGCCTGCCGCAGCACCCGGTACTCGGCCGGGTCCAGCTCCGCGCGCCACTGCTCGTCCGGCTTCTCGATGTCGTATGCCATGAAAGGGCTCCTTCACTGTCACCGGCGGGCGAGCCGCGCGAGGATCTCCGGTCCGAGGTCGGTGACGTCACCCGCCCCCATGGTGAGAACGAGATCGCCGGGCCGGGCCATTCCCGCGACCGTGTCGGGGACGTCCGCCCGGTCGTGGACGGCGGTGACATCGGCGCCCGCCGCGCGGGCGGCGTCGATGATCAGTTCGCTGGTGACGCCGGGGAGGGGGTCCTCGCGGGCGGGATAGATGTCCAGCACCACGGAGGCATCGGCCAGCGCGAGGGCCTGGCCCATCTCCGTGCCCAGTTCCTGGGTACGGGAGAAGAGGTGCGGCTGGAAGACGACCAGCAGCCGGGCGTCGGTGGCGGCGCCGCGCATGGCCTCCAGATCGGCGGTCATCTCGGTCGGGTGGTGGGCGTAGGAGTCGACGACCTGGACACCGGCCGCCTCGCCCTTGAGCTGGAGGCGGCGCTTGACCCCGGTGTACTTGCCGAGGGCGGAGGCGAGATTGTGCGCCGGGATGCCGAGCGCGACGCCCGCGGCCAGCGCGGCCACCGCGTTGAGCGCGTAGTGCTTGCCGGGCACGGCGACCGTGAAGGTCAGAAAACGGCCGCCGAGCACCACGGTGACCTCGCTGCTGAGCCCGCGCGGGGTGACCTTGTGGACGCGTACGTCGGCGGACGGGGAGTCGCCGTAGGTGACGACGGTGAGACCGTCGCGGTCCCGGACCCGGTCGGTCAGCTCGACGGCGCCCGGCTGGTCGGCGGAGATCACCAGGGTGCCGCCGGGCACGACACGGCCGGTGAAGATCTCGAAGGATTCGTAGATCTCGTCCATCGAGGCGTAGTTCGCGTGGTGGTCCAGCTCGACGTTGAGGACGATCGCGACCTCGGGCGCGTACTTCTGGAAGCTGCGGTCGCTTTCATCCGCCTCGGCGACGAAGATCTCCCCCTCGCCGTGGCGGGCATTGGTCCCGGGACCCGCCAGATCGCCGCCGATGGCGTACGAGGGGTCAAGGCCGAGCCCGGTCAGCGCGACGGCGAGCATGGAGGTGGTGGTGGTCTTGCCATGGGTGCCCGCGACCGCGATCGAGCGCAGCCCGGTCATCAGGGAGGCCAGCGCGTCGGAGCGGTGGACGACCGGGAGGGCCAGTTCGGCGGCGCGCGCCAGTTCGGGGTTGTCGGGGCGGATGGCGCTCGAGACGACGACGCACCCGGCGTCGTCGGCGAGGTGCTCGGCCGCGTGACCGATATGGACGGTGGCGCCCAGGGCCCGCAGGGCCTCGGCCGTGGGTGACTCCCTGGCATCGCTGCCCGCGACCTTCGCGCCGCGCTGGGCGAGGATCTTCGCGATGCCCGACATCCCGGCGCCGCCGATGCCGATGAAGTGCGGGCGTTCCATGGCGGTAGGGACGGCGGGTGCCATGTATGTGTCTCCCAAGAGGTGCGGATGGTGCCGGCCGCCGCGCGCGGGCGCGTACGGACGAGAGCGCGTACGGACTTACGGACTGAGGGCCCGGCCGCGCGAGGGCGCGTACGGACGAGGGCCCAGCCTATTCGCTGTGCGCGAAGAGTTTGAGCACCGGGACGCCGACCTTGTGCCGGGCCCTGGACGCCCAGTCGCGGTGGAAGAACTCCTCCACGTAGTGGGGCGCGGTGAGCACGATCACCTCGTCGGCGCTCCGCTCGTCCACCACGGTCTTGAGCCGGTCGAGCGGATGGTCCTCGACGACCTGGCCGACGGCCTGGGCGCCCGCCGCGCGCAGGGCGGCGAGGGAGTGGTCCAGGGCGCGTTCGGCGGGGGCCTTGGCCTCGCTGCCCTCGGGCTCGTCGCCCTCGCGGACGGCGTCCTTCAGTTCGCCGAGTGCCACGTCGTCGATGGCGCGCAGCAGCACATCGGCCTGGTCGCCCCGGGGCTGCATCAGCACCACGAAGGAGACCCCCTCGTCGCCGTGGAGTGTGGTGACGAAGTCCACGTCCTCCGGCGTCAGGGGCTTCTCGATCATCAGTACGCTTGTGAACACGTCAGGACCCTTCTGCGGAAACCATCCTTCCCCGTGCCCGCACGGGGTCTGCGAGAGTAAGTGTGCCCAGCCGAAGCTAACCGGAACGACAAATTCCGCTGATTGTCAGATGCGACGGTAGCGGGTGAAAAGGAACCCCGCCTCCTCCAGCACCGAAGCGAGCGCGAACCTCTCCGGAACGATCGGTCCCGGTCCCCCCGCGATCCGCTGAGCATGCCCCGCGGTCAGGGTCGGTGACACGGTCAGACACAGTTCGTCCAGGACCCCGGCCGCCACGAACTGGCCCAGCAGCCTCGGCCCGCCCTCGGTGAGCAGCCGCGTCAGCCCGCGTTCGCCCAGAGCCTGTACGGCCCGCACCGGGTCCACCCCCGGCCCGTCCCCGGCGATCACCACCTCCGCACCGGCCCGCTGGGCCGCCAGGACCCGGTCCGGGCACGCCACCGCACCCGTCAGGACCAGCGTCGGCACCAGCGGCGCGGTGAACAGGCGGCTGGTGAAATCGAGGTCGAGGGAGGCGCTGACCACGGCGATCACGGGTGCGGGGCCCTGTCC
>NZ_JBSGUP010000820.1:0-3242 GCF_053607985.1 Streptomyces sp. NPDC055078 | reverse complement strand
CACCCCAGACCGACGACACGGCCTGCACCAGCAGCCCTACCCACCGCCCGCCGTCAGAGTCGGCGGGCGGGAGCAGGCGTAGGGGCTGGGCGGGGTGGGTGTCGGAGATCTCGACGCGGACGACACCTCGCTCGCGGTCGCAGAGCAGCCGCATCCCGAAGTCTCGGCCCGGGACGCGCCCGTGCAGTACGGCGTTGGAGCTGAGTTCGGCCACGACGAGCGCAACGGATTCGGAAACCGGGCTGTCCTGGGCGATGCCCCAGATGCCGAGTTGATGCACGGCGAGGCGGCGTGCGAGCCGTGCTCCGCGACGGGTTGCGGAGAAGCGCTGGGCGAACATACTTACGGTGACGGCCGTCTGGGCCTCGCTGGCTGGCATGTGCCCAGTTTTCGACTACGCGACCCTCGCCAACAGGCACAACGCAAGCACAGAAGAGGCTGTACCAGTTCACCCTCTGGACTGGATGGGTAACTGCCCGTAACGCTTGCTCGGTTGGGTGGCAAGCGGAGCACGAAAGGCGGGCGGCGATGGCGGCTGACAACGACGGTGTGACGAGCAGCGAACCCGAACTCTCCGACAGTCTCAGGACGTTCGGGGCGGTCCTCAAAGCGCTACGGGAGGACGGGAACCTGACTCAGGAACAGTTCGCGCCCCGCGTTCGGTACTCGGCGCACTACGTCGCCAAGATCGAGCAGGGAAAGCGATTCCCGCCGAGCGACCTGCCCGCGAGGGCGGAGGAGGTGCTGGGCCCGGTCGCGGGCAAGGTCCTCGCAGCCGCCGCGAGGAGTCTGACGCGGAAGGCGGGGCTCGCTTCGTGGTTCCGGCAGTGGGCGGGCATCGAGGAGGAGGCGGTGTCGCTGTACGCCTACGAGTGCCGCGTCGTACCTGGGTTGCTCCAGCCCGAGCCGTACATCCGAGAACTTTTCGAGCGCCGACTCCCCCCACTGTCCGAGGTGCAGTTCGAACAGCAGATCGCGGCCCGGCTGGCCAGACAGCGACTTTTGACCGAGCGGCCCAACACCTCGTTTTCCTTCATGCTCGAACAGGCGCTGCTGGAGCGTCGTTTCGGTGGCGCTCAGGTAACCCGGGCACTCATCGAGAACCTGCTTGAGCAGGGAGGTCAACGTAACGTTGAGATCCTGATCATGCCCCTGGTGCAGGAGGACCACTCTGGCTTCGAAGGGCCCAAGTACCTCGCCGAGACAAAGCAGAACCAGTGGATCGGCTACGTCGAAAGCCACGACAACAGTGCTCTGGTCACCGACCCGAAAGCGGTCAGTTCGATGCTTCAGCGCTATGGCAAGATGCGCTCACAGGCTCTTAGCCGCAAGGCCACGGCGAGCCTGCTGGAGCAGATGCGAGGAGCGCTATGAGCACTACCGAACTGGACTGGTTCAAGAGCAGCTACAGCGGCGGTGGGGGCGACAACTGTGTCGAGGTCGCCCTGTGTCCCCGGACCGTGTACGTCCGGGACTCCAAGGACACACAGATCCGCCCCCTCGCCCTCACCCCCGCCGCCTGGGCGGCCTTCACCGCGCACACGGCGGGCGTACGGGGCTGAGCGAACCCCCTGCTGCCGGACCGCTCCTGGCCGGCAGCAGGTCTTTTCCGCTGGGGCGGGGGTCGGGCACGATGGCCGGGCGGGTGGGTGACCCGGCCCGTCGACCTCGTACCGCCTCCGGAGGCAACGCGTGCAGAGCAGGGACCACGACAGGCTCGATGAGCTGTACCGCGACCCGTATCCGCTCTATGAGCGGGCGCGCGGGGCCGAGGGGCTGACCTTCGTGCCCGAGTTCGACGCGTGGCTGGTGGCGCGGGACGAGGACGTACGGGAGGTGTTGCGGCGGGCGGAGGAGTTCTCGTCGCAGCGGGCGCTGCTTCCCGATGTGCTGCCGTCGCCTCCGGCGCTGGAGGTGCTGGCGAAGGGGTTCGGCGGCAGAAGGCCGACTGTGGTCTCGACTGATGGCGCGGCGCACCAGCGGCACCGGGCGCCGCTGAACAGGGGGCTGTCCGCAGGGCGTATCGCGGAGTTGGTGCCGTACGCCACCGAGTGCGCCGAGGCGCTGGTGGACGGGTTCGCGGCGGACGGGCGGGTCGAGTTGATGGAGGCGTACGCGCGGCGGTTACCCGGGCAGGTGATCGGGCGGCTGATCGGGTTCGACCCGGAGGACGTCCCGGCGGCCGTGGACGGCGGGTACCGGGCCGAGGAGCTGGTGTTCCGGCCGATGGACCCGGAGGCTCAGGTACGCGCGGCCGAGGACGTGGTCGCGCTGCAACGGCTGCTCGACGGCTACGCGCGCGACCGGCGGGCGGCTCCGCGTGACGATCTCTGTTCGGGGATGGTCGCCGCGCTCGCGCCCGGCAGCGGGGAGCTGACCCTCGAAGAGCGCCAGGAACTCGTGTCCAATCTCCAGAACTTTCTGATCGCCGGGCATCTGACCACGACGGCGCTCATCGGTACGGCGCTGCTGCATCTGCTGAGCGACCGGCGGCAGTGGGAACTGATCCGCGCGGATCCGGGGCTGATTCCGGCCGCCGTGGAGGAGGCCGCGCGTTTCGACACCGCCGTACAGGCGTTCCGGCGGACCACCACGCGACCGGTCACCGTCGCCGGGACGGAACTGCCCGCCGGGGCGACGGTGCTGGTGGCGTACGGCTCGGCCAACCGGGACGGGGCCCGGCACGACCGCCCGGACGTCTTCGACATCACCCGCCCGCTCTCGCGGCAGCACGTCGCGTTCGGGCACGGCACCCACGGCTGCCCCGGATCGCAGCTCGCCCGGGAACAGCTCCGGCTGACCATCGGGCTGCTCGTGCACAGGCTGCCGGGGCTGCGGCTGGACGAGGACCGGCCGCCGCCGGTGATGCGGCCCACGCTGATCCACCGTTCGCCCGAGGCGCTGCACGTCGTCTGGTGAACCCGCCCGGCGGCCCCCGGGCCGTAGGCTCGTCCGTATGCCCGACGCACACATCCTGATCCTCGGCGGTACGGCCGAGGCCCGGCAGCTCGCCGCCGAGCTGACCGGGCGGGCGGGCACGGCCGTGACCACCTCGCTCGCCGGGCGGGTGGCGCACCCCAGGCTGCCGCCGGGCGGAGTACGGATCGGGGGGTTCGGCGGGGCGGACGGCCTCGCCGGGTGGCTGCGCGAGCACGCGGTGGACGCGGTGGTTGACGCCACGCACCCCTTCGCCACCACCATCAGCGCGCATGCCGCGCGGGCCGCCGCCGCGACCGGCGTCC
>NZ_JBSGUP010000819.1:0-3243 GCF_053607985.1 Streptomyces sp. NPDC055078 | reverse complement strand
GGCCCTGACCCGGCGCGTCCGGCGCTGCTTTCGCAACACTCCCTAACGCCCCCGCAGTTCCTCGACGCGGGCCAGATCGGGGGCGCCGATGCGCCGGTAGAGTGCCGCCGCCTCGCGCAGCCGCTCGCCGCCCGTATCGGGTTCGCCGCCCGTGACGAGCAGGCGGCCCAGCCCTTCCAGCGCGTTCCCCTCCAGCAGCGGGGTCCCGATCTCCCGGGCGAGTTCGAGGGCTCGCGCGTACTTCGGGCGGGCCCCGGCCGGATCGGCCTGCCGGAGCAGCAGATCGCCCTCGGCGATCAGGGTGTCGGCCTGGCCGTGGCGGTGACCGTACCGGGAGTGGATCTCGAACGCGCTGGCCAGATCCGCCGCCGCCTCGGCGGGCCGGCCGAGCAGGCCCTTGACGACCCCGAGTTCCTTGAGGGCACAGCCCTCGCCGTACCGGAAGCCGAACTCACGGTGCAGGGTGAGCGCCTGGACGAGGGTGCCGACGGCGTCCTCGTACCGCTCGGCACGCCGGTGGGCGACACCCAGATCGGTGAGGGCGAACCCCATGCCGTAGCGGCTGCCCAGTTCCCGGTGCAGATCGACCGAAGTGGTCGGTGTGGTGATCGCGGAGAGATGGTTTCCCGACAGATACTCGATGACCCCCAGTTCCTTGAGGGAGTAGGCGCGGCCGTGCCGGTTGCCCAGCTCATGGTGCAGGCTCAGCGCGTGGGCGATGAGGGTGGAGGCCGTCGGATAGTCGCCGAGATGGTGGGCGGCTACCGCGGATTCGCTGTACGCGAAAGCCTGGCCGTACCGGTTTCCCAGCTCCCGGTAGCTCTCCAGCGCCTGGGTCTGCACCTCCAGCGCCGTCCGCAGATCGCCCATCAGCCAGTGCAGGGTGCCCAGTTCATGCTGGGTGTTGGCCACCCCGAGCCGGTTGCCCAGGCTCCGGTACAGCTCCTGGGCCCGCTGCTGGCTCGCCAGGTCGGCCGCGTAGTCGCAGCACAGCCGCTGGGCGACGCCCAGTTCGTGCACGGCGGTCGCCTGGCCCAGGGTGTCGCCCAGCTCGCGGTAGGACTCCTCGGCCAGGCGCTGGCTCTCCACGGCGGCGGCGTACTCGCCGCGCAGCCGCTGCATCGACCCCAGATTGCCGAGGGTCCTGGCCTGGCCGGCCGGGTCGCCCATGCCGATCGCCGCCGACAGCGCGCACCGGTGCAGCGCCATCGCCTGATCCCAGTGCCCCTGGCTGCGCAGAAAGTCGTTCATGGCCGCCGCGATCCTGACCGCGTGCGACGGATACCCGTGCGCCGCACCGAAGTCGACCGCCGCGTGCAGATTGAGCCGCTGATCGCTCAGCCAGCGCAGGGCCGCCGCGGCGTCGGAGATCTCGGGCACCCACGCGGGCGGATGGTCCACCGGCGGTGGCGCCGTCGCGGGGGTGCGGCCGGTGACGAAGCGGGCCGCGTGCTGAACCGTGTGCAGATAGTAGTCCAGCATCCGGTCAAGGGCGGGCGCCGTGTCCGCCAGCGGATCCAGCGCCACCAGGGACTTCGCCTTCTGCCGTACCAGATCGTGCATACGGTAATGAGCGCGCGCGGGCTCCTCGATCAGATGGTGCAGAAAGATGCCGTCGAGCAGCTCCCGCGCGGCCGGCAGGCCGGTGTCGCCGAGCGCCGCCGCGACATAGGGGTCCAGATCCGACCCCGGGTGCAGCCCGAGCAGCCGGAACATGCTCTGCTGCTCGACGGTCAGATCGCGATACGACAGCTCGAACGCCGACGCCACCGAATCGTCCTCCGCCCGCATCGCCGCGATCCGGTCCTGGGTCGCCGTCAGATCGGCGGCGAGGTCCCGCGGGCTCCAGCTGGGGTGGTGGGCCAGCTTTCCGGCGGTGAGCCGGATGGCCAGCGGAAGGTAGCCGCACAGCCGGACGATCTCCCCGACGTGCGGATCCGTGGGGAGCAGGCCGGGACGTGCGGCCAGACGGGAGAAGAGTGCGGTCGCCTCGGCCGGAGGCAGCGTTTCCAGACTGATCGGTACCACCCCTTCGAGAGCAGTGAGCCGGCGTCGGCTGGTCACCAGGACCAGACAGTCCCGGGACCCCGGCAGCAGGTGTCGGACCTGCTCACTGGAGGCCGCGTCGTCCAGCAATAGCAGTATCCTCTTCGCCCGCAACTGATCCCGCCACAGCGCCGACCGGGTCCCCAGATCCGACGGAATACGGCTGGCGGGGACGCCCATGACCAGCAGCAGCGACGCGAGCGCGTCGGCGGGGTCGACCGGCCGCTGTCCCGGGGTGTGCCCGTGCAGATGCAGAAAGAGCTGGCCGTCCCCGAACCGCGAGGCGAGGAGATGCGCGACCCGTACCGCGAACGCCGTCTTGCCGATGCCCGCCATGCCGTCGATCGCGTGGATGCCGATGACCTCCGCCGCGGGGTCGGCCGACCGGGCCGTCCGCAGTACGCGTTCCAGATCCGGGCCGCGGCCGGTGAAGGTCGTGACATCGCGCGGCAGACTGAAGGTCGCGGACGCGCGGGCGGGTACGGTCAGCCCGCTGAGCTGGAGCCCGAGCGCGTCGAGCCGGCTCATGATCTCCGCGGTGTCCAGGGCATGGACCAGCTCGGCCAGCTCGCCGGCCGCGGCGTACTGCCGCAGCCCGGAGACGACCGCCTCGGTGACCAGCTCGGCGAACTCCCCGGGTTCGATGTCGACCGCATCGCCGAAGGGCACCCCGGTGCCGGCCGTCAGCCATTCCTCCAGGTCGGCGATCTGCTCGGCGACCGACGCTTCCAGGGCCTGCCTTATGGGCGTCGAGCCGTCCAGCCGCAGCCTGGGCGGCTCGGCGAAGAAGCGCGCCAGCCCCCGGGACAGGGTGGCCCTGATGGCGGGATGGGCCCGCGCGACCACCGCTCCCAGGGAGCGCCCCATGGTCTTCTTGAGCGAGCGCTCGTCGTACTGGTCCCTCGTCAGCTGGACCCCGGAGTCACCGCATAAGGCGATCAGCCAGCCGACCAGAGCGCTCACGATGTCAATCGGAACCACGGTGAAAGTGCCTTTCCGTCAACGGTCGCACCCGGGGGTGCTTCCCTCCTGTGCCGATGGTCCGGCGAATCCTGTGCCGATGGTCCGGCGGACGCCCAGCGGCCCGGCCGGGCGCCGCCGGTCAGTGGCCCGGCGGTCAGTCGCCCGGCCGGGCGCCGGCCGGGCCCTGGCCCAGCCGGGCGCCCGCCAGATAGCCGAGGCGTGCTTCCTCGGAAC
>NZ_JBSGUP010000818.1:0-3246 GCF_053607985.1 Streptomyces sp. NPDC055078 | reverse complement strand
CCCCTGCCCCTGCCCCGGCTCGGCCTTCGGCGTGACCGGGCCCGCGCGGCCCGGCCCCGGTCACGCCGGGGGCAGCCGCCGGGGCCCCGACCCCTGCCGGCTCAGCTCGTCCTCAGGGTTCAGCACCCGGCACCGCTGAAGCGACAGACAGCCGCACCCGATACACCCGGTGATCTCCCGCTGTAGCTCCTCGATCGCCCGCTTACGGGCCTCCAGTTGATCGGCCCAGCGCTGTGAGATGCGCTGCCAGTCGCGCTTGGCGGGCATCCGGTCGTCGGGCAGCGACGCGAACAGCTCGACCAACTCGGCCAGCGGGACACCCATCCGCTTGGCCACCAGGATCAGGGAGATACGCCGGAGCACATGCCGCCGGTAGCGGCGCTGGTTGCCCTCCGTCCGCTCGGACGTGATCAGTCCCTGGTCCTCGTAGAAGCGCACCGCGGAAGTGGCGATCCCTGCCCGGCTCGCGACTTCGCCGACGGTCAGCAGGTCTCGCGGAGTCTTCACGATCAGCCACCTTGACTTCAAGTTCACTTGAAGTCATAGCGTACTTCGCCATGGCCGACTCACCGAATTCCGCCGTCTCCTCCTCACCGTCGGGAGCCGATCCAACTGAATCCGACCTGCAAGAACGACGGGGTGATGGCTGGGGAGACCTCTTCCGTCCGCCGTATCTGACCGCTGTTCTCATCCTGGCCGGCGGTGTCGCGCTCTACGCGATGAACCTCTACTTCACGGCCGCGCTGATGCCATCCATCGTCGAGGACATCGGCGGCGCCGACTACTACGCCTGGGTCGCGACCGGGTTCCTCATGGCCGCCGTCATCGCCTCGATGCTGGTGAGCAGATTCCTCGGCACGATGGGGGCCGCCCGCGCCTATGTGACGGGCTTCGCCGTCTTCGCCCTCGGCGCGGCGCTCAACGCGGTCAGCCCGACCATGGAGATGCTGATCGTCGGCCGGGTGGTGCAGGGCTTCGGCGGCGGACTGGTCGCCGGGCTCGGCTACGCGGTGATCCGCAGCGCTCTCCCCGACCGGCTGTGGACCCGTGCGGCGGGGCTGATCTCGGCGATGTGGGGTGCCGGCACGCTCGTCGGCCCCGCCCTGGGCGGACTCTTCGCCGAACTGGGCGCCTGGCGCTGGGCGTACGGTCTGCTGCTCGTCGCCGCCCTCGTGCTGGCCGCGCTGTCCCCCAAGGCCCTGCCCCGCGAGAAGCCGGCCGCCGGGCAGATCGCGCCGATCCCCTGGTCCTCGCTGGTCCTCCTCACGCTCGCGGCGACGTCCTTCAGTGTCAGTTCGACGCTGCCCCGTGGGTACGCGACCGTCGCGTCCCTCGTGGTCGGTGCGACGCTGATCGCGCTGTTCGTCGTGATGGAGAGGCGCGGGCGGACGGCGACCGTTCTCCCGAGGCTCACCTACCGCCGGGGGAACAATCTCAAGTGGGTGTATCTGACCGTCGCCGCGGTCTGCGCGGGTGTGATGACCGAGACGTTCATCCCGCTGTTCGGACAGGAACTCGGCGGCCTCGGCCCGCTGACCGCCGGGCTGTTCGGCGCCGCGCTCTCCGTCGGCTGGGTCGTCGCCCAGCTCTTCAGCGTCGGCCTGGCCACCGAGCGGGCGCGGAACCTGGCCATCCGGCTCGGTCCCGTCATCCTGACCGCCGGGCTGGTCGCCTACGGTGCGCTCCAGGTCGACAGCGCGTCCGTCGCGCTCGTCATCCTCTTCACCGTGCTCCTCTTCATCGCGGGCACCGGGATCGGCCTGGCGTTCCCCCACCTGAGCGTGGCGGCACTCCGCAGCACCCAGGACGAACAGGAGGGCAGCAAGGCCGCGGCGGCCCTGAACACCACCCAGCTCATCGCCAACTCCGTCGCCTCCGCGATCGCGGGCACCCTGGTCAGCCTGGGCGGCTCGTCCCTGCTCGACTCGGCCCGGTACATGGTGCTCGGAGTGGCGGTCATCACGGCGGTCGGCGTCGTCACCGCGGCCTTCACGACCCGCGGATCACGCGGCTAGGGCGGGTCGCGCAAGCAGCGCGGTCCGCCCGCAGGGCGGTGCGGGAGCCCGTCGGCCACCAGCGGTGCGTGTGGTCGGCGGTCCGGGCGAGCAGTCGGCTGGACACAGGCTCTTCCGGCCGGCGGGCCTCTCCCCGGCGCACCCCCGACCGCGGCCTCAAGGGTCCCCGACCGCGGCTTCGTACGCGAGCAGGGTGTCGATGAACAACTGCCGCTGATCCGGTGTCAGGGGTGCCAGTGCCTTGCGCCACGCTGCCGCGCCCGGGGCGAGCCAGGCGGTGATCGCGGGTTGCTGGTCGGCCGCGATGCGGATGATCCGGCGGCGCCGGTCCGCCTCGTCCTCGTGCCGTTCCAGGATCCCCTTCCGGCTCAGGTCGCCGACCAGCAGGCTCACCGTCGTCGGCGCGACCCGCAGTCGGTCCGCCAGCTCGTTCACGGTCATCGGCCCGTCGAAGAGCAGGTAGGAGAGCAGCGAGAGATGGCGCGGCGCCAGCGCGAAGGACTGGAGCGCATCGGGCACCGGGATCTTCTTCACCCGGCCCACCATCCGGGGCATGAGCAGCAGCAGGGCCCTGACGGCGTCATCGACCCCGTTCCCGCCGCCCTGGACCCTGTTCTCGCCGCCCTCAGCGGCATGAGCGGCACCGCTCGCCTCGGGCCTTGACATCGCACACCCCTTCGCAGTTACCTTTGCCCTCAAAGGTATTTTGCTTTGCTCACAAAGCAAGCTTGCCTCCATCGTACGTATCCGCGTGAACGGAGTCGCCACCATGCCCCACTTCAGCGTGCACATCCGCGAAGAGACCCTCGACGGAACGGTAGAGCCGAAGCTGATCAGCGCCCTGGCCGACGCGGTCGGTGCCGTCTACGGCGAGGAGTTCCGCCGCCTCGTCGGGGTGGACCTGATCGGCATCCCGCAGCACCGCCGGGGCGTCGGCGGCCACCCGACCGACAACGACACACCTCTCGTCACCCTCAGCATGCGCGAGGCCGCGTACCACCTACCCGAGGTCCCGGACGCGCCCGCCCGCCTGGTCGCCACCACCACCGACGCACTGGCCGGTGTGCTCGGCGAGGCCATCCGCAAGCAGGTCATCGTGACGATCGTCGGCGTCCCCGACGGCCGCACCGGGGTCGCGGGCGCGGTGGCCTGACATGCGGGCGGTCGCCTGACACGTGTGCGGTTGCCTGACGCGCGTGCGGTGGCCTGACGCGCGGGCGCGGGCCGGGGC
>NZ_JBSGUP010000817.1:0-3253 GCF_053607985.1 Streptomyces sp. NPDC055078 | reverse complement strand
CCCCAGCCCCGCCCCGTGCGGCACCGGCACGGGCCCCAGCCGCCGGACCATGGTCGCGGCCACCGCGCTGGCCGGAGCGGGTGCGGTCATCGGCGCCCCCGCCATGGCCTTCGCCGACGAGAACACCGGACAGCACAAGGCCGGCGGGACCGGCGGGAACGAGGCCGGCGGGAACAGCGGGAACAGGGCCGGTGAGACCGTCCTGCGCTCGCGCGACCTCGAAGTCCGCGTCGACCGGGGCTTCCCGCGCATCGTCTCGTACACCGACCGTACGACGGGCGCGCTGCTGCACGGCCAGGAGGACCCCGTCGCCTCCGTACTGATCGACTCCACCGCCCGCACCCCGGAGAGGGTCACCGCGAGACCCCGCCGCGACCGCATCGCGTACACCCTCGCCTTCGGCCCGACCTCCGGCCCCACCTCAGGCCCGACCGACACCGAGGTCAACGGAAAGACCCCCACCGGTCCGGCCGACACCGAGATCGACGTCGAGATCCGGGTCGAGGGCCCCCGGGTCCACTGGCGCGTGACCCGTATCGCCGACACCCCCGCCCTGCGCGTCGGCACCCTCCAGATCCCCGGTCTCGCGCTGCTCTCCGTCCGCAGCGACCAGCCGGGCGCGGCCCTGCTCGGCGCCCGTATCCAGCTCGACAAGGCGGGCAGCGGCGACACCCTGGTCCAGGTCACGGCGGCCACCCCCGCCGAGGCGAAGCCGACCGGCTGTGCGTACGCCGTCGTCGCCCATGACCGGCTCGGCGGCGCGATCGAGACCAACACCGTCTACGACAAGCCGGTCGGCGCCGACGGCACCACCTGGGACAACGGCCGGCTCTGGCGGCAGACGATCGCGCACCCCGGGGGCTACACCAAGGCCCAGCTCGTCCCCGGCCAGTGGACCCACCGCGCGGCCACCGCACTCGTGGGCGACACCGAACCGCTCCCGTACGCCACCGTGGTGATCACCCGCGACCGCAACGGTGACGGGGTCGTGGACTGGCAGGACGCGGCCATCGCCTTCCGCGACATCATGGTGAACCCGCTCGGCGCGGACGAACAGCATCTGCGGGTCGTCCCGCACATCCCGTTCAACTTCGCGTCCCAGGCGACCAACCCGTTTCTCGCCACCCTCGACCAGGTCAAACGGATCTCGCTCGCGACGGACGGACTGCGCCAGTACACCCTCCTCAAGGGCTACCAGTCCGAGGGCCACGACTCGGCCCACCCCGACTACGCGGGCAACCACAACCAGCGCGCGGGCGGCCTCGGCGACCTCAACAAGCTGCTCCGCGAGGGCCGGAAGTGGAACAGCGACTTCGGCGTCCATGTCAACGCCACCGAGTCGTATCCCGTCGCCAACGCCTTCTCCGAGACCCTGGTCGACAAGAACAACAAGCAGTGGGACTGGCTCGACCAGTCGTACCGTATCGACCAGCGTCGCGATCTGGTCAGCGGTGACATCGTCAGGCGGTTCGCCGATCTGCGGGCCGAGACCCACCCCGCCCTCAACATGCTCTACATCGATGTGTTCCGCGAGTCCGGCTGGACCTCCGACCGCCTCCAGCGCGCCCTGCGCGAGCAGGGCTGGGGGATCACCACCGAGTGGGGCCACGGCCTGGAACGCTCGGCCCTCTGGGCCCACTGGGCCACCGAGACCGACTACGGGCCCGACACCTCCCGGGGTATCAACTCCCGGCTGATCCGCTTCATCCGCAATCACCAGAAGGACGTCTTCGCCGACAAGTGGCCAAAACTCCTCGGCATCCCGCGCACCGGGAACTTCGAGGGCTGGGTCGCCAAAACCGACTGGAACGTCTTCTACCGGCTGATCTGGACCGAGTCCCTGCCCGCGAAGTACCTCCAGGCCCACCCCATCAAGCGCTGGACCGAGCACGAGATCACCTTCTTCGGCCCCACCTCCGTCTCCGACACCGACGGCACCCGCCGCATCGTCACCGACGGCCGTCTCGTCTACGACGGCGGCACCTACCTCCTCCCCTGGGAGCCCCGCCGCGCCACCGACCCCGCCAAGCTCTACCACTACAACCCCAAGGGCGGCACTAGCACCTGGCGCCTCCCACGCGGCTGGGCGGGCACCTCCCGCGTCCACCTCTACCGCCTCACCGACCAGGGCCGGGTGTACGAGAGCGGGCTGCGGGTCCGGTCCGGCCGGGTCACCATCGACGCCGACCCCGACCAGCCGTACGTCATCCACCGCACCCGCACCCGCCCCCGCCCGGTGCCCGACCCCGACTGGGGCGAGGCCACCCCACTCCACGACCCCGGCTTCAACTCCGGCTCCCTGGACGGCTGGCAGGTCTCCGGCCCCGCCTCCGTCGTCCTCAGCTCCATCGGCGACTACGAACTCGTCGTCGCGGCCGGTGCGTCGGCCTCGGTGGCCCAGCGCCTCGACCGTCTGCGGCCCGGCACCTACGCCGCCTCCGTCCAGGTCGAGGTGGGCGAGCTGGCCGGTCAGCGCCGCCGCGCGAGCCTGGCGGTCCGTACGGCCGACGGCGTCACGTCCGAGAACTGGACCGACATCTCCACCGCCGGCAACTTCGTCGCCGCCGACCGCAAACACGGCACCCGCTTCCAGCGGATGTTCATCTACTTCACCGTCCCCGAAGGCGGCGGCCCGGTGACCCTCACCCTCCGCGCCGACGCCGGTTCCGCGCGCATCCGCTTCGACAACGTCCGTATCGTCCCCGCCCTACCCACCTCCAAGCCCGGGACCATCGCCTACGAGGACTTCGAGCACGTCCCCCAGGGCTGGGGCCCCTTCGTCAAGGGCGACGCCGGCGGCACCACCGACCCCCGCACCCATATCGCCCAGCGCCACGCCCCCTTCACCCAGCGCGGCTGGAACGGCAAGACCATCGACGACGTCATCGACGGCCGCGAGTCCCTCAAGTCCCGCGGCGAGAACAGGGGCCTGGTCTACCGCACCGTCCAGCACCAGGTCCGTTTCGAGCCGGGCAAGCGGTACCGGGTCTCCTTCCGCTACGAGAACGAGAGGGCTGGGGAGTACGCCTGGGTCACGGGTGTCGACTCCCGCGAACTGTCCCGCGTCCCGCTCCCGGTCGCGACCTCTCCCACCGTGGGGACGTACGAGTTCACGGCGCCGGACGACGGCGAGGCGTGGGTGGGCCTGCGGAAGGTCGGCGGGGCGGGGGGCGCGGAGTTCGTACTCGATACGTTCGAGGTCCGCGAGATCTGACCCGCCGGGTCCCGGGTGCCGCCCTTGGGTGGGTGCCCG
>NZ_JBSGUP010000816.1:0-3260 GCF_053607985.1 Streptomyces sp. NPDC055078 | reverse complement strand
GAGCGGAGGTGCCCGCGGCCCCGGCCGTCGGCTCAGCCGGTGCCGCCGGGGCAGTACTCGGCGTCCATGACCGCCAGGATCGGGTCGATCGCGGCGGGCATGAGGGCGTTGGAGTTGTAGGCGAGGCTGTGGCGGCCGTCCTCCGTCGTGACCGCCTGGTTCAGCGCGCCGGGGATACCGCCGTCGTGGCCCCACAGCTTGGTGCCGCACTTGGTCAGGAAAGTACTGATTCCCAGGCCGTAGGAGGCGGACGGGTCATCGGGGTCGGGGACGGTCGTCTTCATCGCGTTGAGCTGCTCCGGGGGCAGGACCTTGCCGCGCATCAGGGAGCTGAAGAACCGGTTCAGATCGCGGGTGGTGGAGATCATGTCACCGGCCGACCAGCCGAAGGACGGGTTCAGCCGCGTCACGTCGTGGAGCTTGGTCGCCTTCGGGTCGTCACTGAGCGTCGCGTACCCCCGGCCACTGGGCCGCGGCACCCCGGCGGAGGTGCCCGGGGTGCTGGTGCCCTTGAGGCCGAGCGGCTTGATGATGCGCCGGGTCACCTCCCGCTCGTAGGTGGAGCCGCCCGCCTTCTCGATGATCATCCCGGCGAGGATGTAGCCGGTGTTCGTGTACTCGTGCTTGGTCCCCGGGGCGAAGACCGGCGGGTAGGCCAGACCGATCCTGACCAGTTGCTCGGGGGTGTACGTGTCGTAGCGGTGCTTGAAAAACCCGGGGGCCCGCATGACCTTGTCCCTCAGCTTCTCGTCCCCCATGTAGTCGTAGAGGCCGCTGGTGTGGTTGAGGAGCTGCCGGACGGTGATCCGGCTCCCGTCGTTGCCGTTGCCGCTGACCAGTCCGGGCAGCCACTTCTCCACGGTGTCGTCCAGGTCAAGCAGCCCCTCGGCCTCCATCTGGAGCAGGACGGTCGCGGTGAACGTCTTCGTGGTGCTGCCGATCCGGAAGCGGTCGTTGTCACCGCGCGGGGCGCCGGTCCGCACGTCCTTGACGCCGGAGGAGCCCTTCCACACCCCGTTCGCGTCCCTCACCTCGGCGAGGACTCCCGGAACACCGGCCCGCACGATGTTGTCGAGCGCCTGCTGGGTCGCCTCATGTGCCGGAGCCCTGCTGTCGGCCTGGGCGGGGACCGCCGCTCCCCCGGCGGCCACCGCCCCGACAGCCAGCACCGCCATACCTCTGAGGACCCTGCGACGTGCTCCCATGAACTGCTCCTCGCGTCTGTTGTGCACCGATGGGAAGCAGTGCCCGGAGGGGCACCGCACAGCCGACCCTAGAGAGCGGAAGAAGGGCGGGGCCTGTTCGGTGGACCGAAAGCGACGCGGGAATTCGTGCGCTCCCACACAACCGGCTCTGCCGCCCAGGGGTGCGCCGACAGACCGGAACTCCCCGGGCCACAGGCCGGTTGACGGGACGCAACGGGGTGTCAGGAGCGGGATCTGGGGTGCACCCGGCTGTTGGTGTGGAGGTACTGCGCGGCGCCGTCGCGGAAGTCGTAGATCGCGACGGTCTGGGTGTCCTCCAGCGGATCGTCGGAGGGCATCAGGAAGTGTGTCTCGCTGACGGGCAGCAGCCGGCGGCGTATGCGGTCCGGCTTGCCGAGGAACTGCGCCTCCATCGGGTTCAGGGCGTGGGTGAGGTACAGCTCCCCGCCTTCGGCCGTCACCTCGAAGTGTGTGTCCGGCCGTTCGTAGACGCCTTCGTACCGGGCCGGGTCGAGCCGGAGGGCCGGATCGGGCGGCGGGAGGGCGGGCATGGTCACCGCGCCGAGGCCGGACAGGATCTCGTTGAAGAGCTTCCGGTAGAAGCTCTCGCGCGGTCCGCCGTTCGTCAGCAGCGTCAGCGCGATGCCCGACTCCGGCAGGAGGCGCAGCCGGGCGTTCTGGCCGATGGTGCTGCCGTCGGTCGCGTAGACGGTCTCGCCGTGCCAGTCGCACACGATGAGGCCGAGGGCCCAGGACGGGCCGAACATGTACGGGTCGGGCAGCGGGACCCGGGAGCCGGTCATCTCCCGGAGCAGACGGGCGGGGACGACCCGGGTTCCGTCGGATGCGACGCCGCCGTCCAGGAACATCCGCGCCGTCTTCAGGACGTCCCCCACGGTGGAGGTGACGTTGCCGCCGGGCCCGAACGAGCGCGGCAGATGGCTGATGGGGGTGACGACGGGGCCTTCTTCGACGGACCGGATCACATGGCCCGTGGCGGCGCGGGCCGGGTCCGCGCGGTCGGGCCGGGTGCCCGTGTCGGTCATCCCGAGCGGCCCGAAGACGCGGTCCCGCATGAGGTCGTCCCACCGCTTGCCGTCGGCGACCTCCAGGATGCGGCCGAGGATCGCGTAGCCGAGGGCGGCGCTGTAGCCGTGGGTGTGCCCCAGGGGGTGGACCTGGCCGGCGTCGGCGATGTTCGCCACCATCCGCGCGTACACGTCGTCGCCCTCGCCGGGATCGCCGAAGTCCTCCTCGATCCCGTTCGTGTGGTTGAGCAGGTGCCGGGGGGTGACCTGGGCGCTGACGCCGGGGTCGGCGACCCGGAAGCCCGGCAGGTACGTCCGCACCGGCTCGTCCAGGCCGACCGTGCCCTCGCCGACGAGTTGCAGGAAGGCGAGCGCGGTCCAGGTCTTGGTCATGGAGCCGCACTGGTAGACGGTGCCGGTCGTCGCGGGCTCCCCGGTGGTCACGTCCCTGACGCCGGTGGCGTATGCGGTGGCCTTCCCGTTCCGGAGGATGCCGAGCGCGGCACTGGGGACCTGGTATTCGGCGAGCAGCGCGGAGAGTGTCTCCGCGCTGCCGTCGGGGTCGGGCAGGCCGTGCGAGTCGGGCAGGTCGTGCGTGTCGTCCACGGCGGCCTCGCCGCGCGGACCGAGTTCGTCCAGGACCAGGCGATGCAGCTTCGCCCACACCCGGGCCTTCGACCATTCCGTGAACCGGCGGTGAGCGGTGGCGCCGGACGGGCCGAACACTGGCGGGACCTGTGCCCGCGTGCAGCCCGTGGTCGCCACAATGATGATCGCGGCCAGCGCCTCACGGTCTCCGTACCGGCGCCGGCCTCCGCCCTGCGGGCGCGTCGGCGCCTCGGGAACCACCCGCTGGAACAGCTCCCACAACCCGTCCGGCACCAGACCATCAACACACAACCAGGCTACCGGAACCTCCAAATGAGATGGCTTCTAATACTCCAGCGGGATTTCGTGTCCTGGGCTGGGGTTGTTCGTTGTATGGCATATGGCGGGGAATGTTGAAGTAGACGTGTGGGCAGCCGAG
>NZ_JBSGUP010000815.1:0-3273 GCF_053607985.1 Streptomyces sp. NPDC055078 | reverse complement strand
GCTCGGCTCCTTCGGCCGCGACGGCCGGGGAATCCCCCGCCACCGCGGCGGACGACGACATCAGCCGTCCGGCCTCCGCCCGCCAGCGCGCCCCATACGCGTCACCCCCGCGCCTGGCTCTGCGCCAGGCCGCGGCCAGATCGTCGCCGTACTCCCGGGGCGGCTCCTCGCTCAGCAGGGCCACCACTTCGGCTGCCCGGCGCGCACCCACCTGAGGAGAGCCGTCGAGAAGGGCCCGGGCGAGGCGGGGGTGAACACCGAGCCGGGACATCCGCACCCCCCGCTCCGTCGCACAGCCGTCGGTGTCCACCGCGCCGATCGCGGTCAGCACCGCGCGCGCCGCGCCCATCGCCCCCGCGGGCGGTGCGTCCAGAAGGGCCAGGCCCGCGGCCGACGGATCGCCCCAGCAGGACACCCGCAGTGCGAAGGACGCCAGATCCGCGATCCTGATCTCGGGAGAGGGAAAGCGCGGCCGCCGTACGTCGTCGGCCTCGGCCCAGCAGCGGTACACCGTGCCGAACGCCTCCCGGCCCGCCCGTCCCAGCCGCTGGGTGGCACCCGCGATCGAGACGGGCACGGTCGCCAGTGACCCCAGGCCCCGCGCGTGGTCCATGCGGGGTTCACGCGCCAGCCCCGAGTCCACGACGATCCGGACACCGGGCACCGTCAGGCTGGACTCGGCCACGGATGTGGCCAGCACCACCCGCCGTCGCCCGCCGCCGCCGCGCAGCACCGCGTCCTGCACTGCCGCCGGTGCCCGCCCGTGCAACTGGAGAACATCCGCTTCCACGCCGTCCAGCATCCCGGCCGTCCGGGCGATCTCGCCCGTGCCGGGAAGGAAGCAGAGGACATCGCCCGGGTGCCGGTCGAGCGCCAGCCGTACCGTCGCCGCGACATGACGGAGCAGCGCGGGGTCCACCCATGTCCCGTGTGCCGGGCGCAGCCCGGCGGGCGGAGGTGCGAAATGGATCTCGGACCCGAACCCCTCGCCCCTGCCCTGGACGACCGGAGCCGGCCCGGAGCCGTCCAGGACCGTCAGCAACTCCGCCCATGCCGGTGCGTCGCTGGTCGCCGATGCCGCGATCAGCTTCAACTCCGGCCGCAGTGCGGCCCGTACATCGACCAGAAAGGCCATTGCGGTGTCGGCGTCGAGATGCCGCTCATGACACTCGTCGAGCAGCACCACATCGACCCCCGCAAGCTCCGGATCCCGCTGCAGACGCTGCAGCAGTACACCGGTGGTCACCACCTCGACACGGGTGGCGGGCCCGGTGCGCCGATCGCCGCGCACCGTGTACCCGACGGCTTCACCGACATCCTGGCCCAGCAGCCAGGCCATCCGTCGTGCCGCGGCCCGGACCGCCATCCGGCGGGGCTCGGCGACCAGCACCCGCCGTCGGGGGCCCTCACCGACCAGCCCCGCCAGCGCCAGGGGCACCAGCGTCGTCTTACCGGTGCCCGGTGGCGCGTACAGCACCGCCGTACCGCGCTCATCGAGAGCGGCGAGCAACTCGGGCACGGCGTCACGTACCGGGAGGCGGTCGAGTGCGTCGGATCGGATCATGAACTCAGTGTCGTACCTCTCCGGGACCTGTGTTCCGGGTTGTCCACAGGCCCGGCAACTCATCAGTTCGTATGACCGCAGATCGTGAGGTTCCGGTTGGCCCCGCGCTCAGTCCTGCTGAACACGGTGTTCGACCCCGGTCATGGTCATACCCGTGCGCGCGAAGCGACTTTCAGCCCCTTCAGCCCCGTACGTATGCCGATCAGTCCCGTATGCCGATCACCACGTACGCCATCAGGCCCGTACGCATACGAAGATCGCCGTCCCCGGGATCAGATTCCCGCGCAGCGGGGACCAGCCGCCCCACTCCTGGCTGTTCCAGGACGGCCACTCCGGTTCGACCAGGTCCATCAGCCGGAAGCCGCCCGCCACCACGTCCCGTACCCGGTCGCCGATCGTCCGGTGGTGCTCCACGTACACAGCGCGCCCCTGCTCATCCTGCTCCACATAAGGAGTGCGGTCGAAGTAGGAGGCGGACACACTCAGGCCCTCCGGTCCGGGCTCGTCGGGGAAAGCCCAGCGCAGGGGGTGGGTGACGGAGAAGACCCAGCGACCGCCCGGCCGCAGCACCCTGTGCACCTCGGTGAAGACCTGCACCGGGTTCGCGACGAACGGCATCGCGCCATACGCGGAGCAGGCGAGGTCGAAGCTGCCGTCCCGGAAGGGCAGCGCGGTGGCGTCGGCCTCCACCAGGGGGAGTTCCTCGCTGATCCGCAGCGCGTGCTGGAGCTGCCGGTGGGAGAGGTCGAGCGCAACCGGGCGTGCGCCCTGTGCCGCCAGCCAGCGTGCGCACTGCGCAGCGCCCGCCCCGATCTCCAGGACGTCCAGCCCCCTGAGGGAGCCGACGGGCCCCAACAGTGCGGCGTCCGCCTCGTCGAGACCCTCGGGGCCCCAGATGAAACGGTCGTCACCCAGGAACGCTCCGTGCTCACGCTGGTACTCATCGGCGTTCCGGTCCCACCAGCCACGGCTCGCCCGGCTGCTCTCCGCGTCACCCGCGTCACGGCGGGTGGCCTCCGGTTCGGCCTCCTCGGGGCCTCCGGGGCTCTCCGCGGCCGAGGTGTCCGCCGGGTGCGCGACGGCTGTGCCGGTCCCGGCGTCCTGGGGCTGTGCCGTGTCTTCGGCGTCTTCGGTGGTTGCGGTGTCTGCGGTGTATCGGCTCATCTTCACCGTCGTCGTAGTTTGCGTTCTCACTGCGGCCTAAGGCGGCCTCGGTGGCCTCCGCAAACACTAGTTGTGCCGGGTATGCGGCGATCCGCCCCGGGTGTGGGCCTTCGCGCATTGACCGTCTCCGGCTGCCCCCGTATGCTACAAGTTGCGCTGCGGGCCTGCGCGCCTCAGACAGAGCAGGTCGCGCTCGCATCTGTATGTATGTCCCCTCGGTTCACGAGGCGCCCCAGACGGGTTCGATTCCGGATCTCCGGAATCGGCGACTGGGTCGGCGCTTCCAAGGCTGTCCGGCTTCTGCAGCTGCGATACGGGCTCTCGGCGTAGCAGTACCTACGACTTCAATGTCCGTACCGGAGCCCTTTCCCACATGACGAGCAGCACCGAGACCACCGCCACTCCGCAGGTAGCGGTCAACGACATCGGTAACGAGGAAGCCTTCCTCGCCGCGATCGACGAGACGATCAAGTACTTCAACGACGGCGACATCGTCGACGGCGTCATCGTGAAGGTCGACCGGGACGAGGTCCTGCTCGACATCG
>NZ_JBSGUP010000814.1:0-3290 GCF_053607985.1 Streptomyces sp. NPDC055078 | reverse complement strand
GCACCTCACACCCGTCGCCCGGGACCGCCGCCCCGGCTCATCCTTCCGTACCCCGGTCGCCGTCCGGCTCCGCACGACCGCTCGCGCGGAGCAGGGCGGCCACCAACGCGTGCCGGTTCCTGGTGAATCGCTCGGCCGGAGCGATCACCGAGAGCGCGACCATGGGCCACTTCCCGTCGTCCAGCGGCACGGCAGCCCCGCAGATCCCCTCTGCGTACTCCTCGCTGTCCAGCGCGTATCCCTGGAGCCTGACGACCTCCAGGGCGGACCGGAACAGCTCCGGACTGGTGACGGTGTTCCGCGTCCGGGCCGAGAGGGGGTTCGCGGCCAGGAAGTGTTCGAGCCGGTCCGGCGGGCCGAACGCCAGCAGACACTTGCCCGCCGCGCGGGCGTGCAGGTCCCCACGGGAGCCGACCTGCAGGGCCGCGACCCGCACCGCCTGCCGCCCCTCCACGGCAGCCGCCAATACCACTTCACCATTCACCCAGTAGGAGAGGTTCGCCGTTTCCCCCGTGTCGTCGGAGAGTCGATGCAGAGCCGCCAGGGCCTGCGGTGACGGGCGTACCGCCGCGCTGATGCGGTCGTACAGGCTGAGTACCTTGCTGGTGCCCAGGGCGTACGTACGGCCGTGCTTCTCCAGGTATCCGGCGTCCACCAGGGTGTTCAGCAGGTGCACCGCCGTGGTCAGGTTGAGACCGAGCGCTGTGGCGATCTCCTGGGCCCGGGGGGCGGTGCGCGACTCCGCCACCGCGTCGATGATTCCGCACGCCCGCGCCACGGACTGCACACGGCCACTGCGGCGCTCCGGCTTCCCTGCCTTCTCCGCCGTCCCGGATGTCGCGGACTCTTCTTGCTGCTCTGACTTCGCAGGGTCTTCGGCTTTCACGATGCTCCCGTCGCTATATCGATTCGGTCGCGGATCGACTGCCGGGTCTTGACATCGACCTGCCATGGATTGAGATTGACATAATACCAAAGCTACTCCAATCATTCCACAATTTAAGGGATGTGATGTCATGTCGATCGGAGTTCGGCGACAGGACGGTGGCACACCGATCGGCCCGGTCGGCCAGATCGGCCTGGTCGTCCAGGACATCGCCCGGGCCGCCGACCACTATGGCGGGCTGTTCGGCATCGGTGCCTGGGATCGCTACACCTATGGGCCGGGCTTCGTCCCCGAGCTGGAGTACCGGGGGCGGCCGTCCGCGTACTCGATGCACATCGCCCTCGCCGGCAGCGGGCCGCAGATCGAGCTGATCGAGCCGGTGGCAGGCCCCTCGCTCTACACGGCGCACCTGGACACCCACGGCCCCGGACTGCACCACCTCGGTGTGTTCGTGGACTGCCTCGACGAGGCGATCGCCACCATGACCGGGCAGGGGTACGAACTGCTCCAGCTCGGCCGGGGCTTCGGCGCCGACGGCGACGGCGGGTTCGCCTACTTCGGCACGGCACACCACCCCACCCTGGTCGAGGCGATCGAGCGACCTCGGCGGCGCAAGCCGCCCCTCGCCGCCTGGCCCGTGAAAGCGGCGCCGCCCTTGAACGCCGCCCGGCCCGGGCGAGGGGATGCCCGCGACTGACGACTGTCGCCCGGGCGGGGAACGACCGCCACGTTCGCGGACTGCGGCCCCGAAGCTCTCGCCGACGCCCTGGCCCGTACGGTCCGGCATGTGCTCGGCCCCGCCCGGCACCGTACCGCCGCCCGCTACGCCCTGGCGCTCGAAGGCATCGTCCGCCCCGAGGTACGCGAGGCGTTGAGCCGCGCGCGAGTCGCTGATCGAACTGACCTCGAAGTGGCCGGCTGACCTCGGATCGCCCGCACCGCGCGAGCACTGCCGGATCCTCTTCGACTACCTCGACGGCCTGATCTTCCACCAGGTCGTGGTACCGGAGAAGGAATTCGACCCCGAACCCGGCATCCGTACGGTGCTCAGCGCGTTCCTGCCCCCGGCCGAGCCGCGGTGGCGGAGCACCCGAGCTGACGAAGGCCGCGGAAGGGCGCCCGGGGCGGGGTCACCAGGTGCGGCGCCGGTCGCGTTCGATGGCGATGGGGATGCTCTGCCAGCCGCGCAGGGTGTTGTTGAGCACGCGCACCGGGGTGCCCGCCGGGCGAAGGCTCTTGCAGCGGCGGACCAGCGCACCGATCAGGGCGGTGGCCTGTAGCTCGGTGATATGCCGGCCGGCGCAGGTGTGGGGGCCGGAGCCGAGGGCGAGATGATCGCCGAGGTCGGGGCGCAGGGTTTTGAACTCATCGGCGTCGGGACCCCATGTGTCCCGGCAGCGGCCGGTCGCCCCGTACAGGAGCCAGACCCGGTCGCCTTCGGCGAGGGTGGCGCCGCCGAGTGTGGCGGGGCGGTTGACGCGGCGGCCGAACCCCTGGACGGGGGAGTGCAGCCGGAGCGTTTCGTGGAACGCGTCGACCGGCCGGGCGCGGCCGGTGCGCAGATGCGCGAGTTCGCGGGGGTGGGCGGCGCAGAGGCGGATGGTCTCGGCGAGACCCTGGATCGTGGTGTCCAGTCCGGCGGCGGTGTAGGCGGTCATCAGCGGGACGGCGTCGGACTCGTCGATCAACCCCTCGTCCACCGCCTCGTAGAGCGCCCCCATCCAGGAGTCCCGGCGAACCCGCTCGCGGGTCGCCCGGGTGTGCAGGAACTCGAACACGGCCGCGGCGTGCGGTGCGGCCCGGGCGTAGCGTTCGTTCTCGGGGCCGACGACGTCGAAGATCGCCGTGGCGCCGTCGAGTAGCTCCTGGTTGTCCTCGGGGGGCATGCCTATCAGCCGCAGTACCGTACCGGCGACGGCATCCCGCGCCAGGGACACCGAGTCGATGACCTCCCCGCCGCGAGTGATGTGGTCCCTGACCAGCCGGTCGGCGCGGTGCTCGACCTCCTTGCGGAGCGTGGTGATGGCGGCGGGTTTGAGCTGCCGGGAGAGCGGGCGCCGCAGCCGTGCGTGGGCCGGGCCGTCCGACGCGAGCACGGTTCCGGCCAGGACCTGTTTGTTCGTCAGATCGGTCAGGGCTATTCCCTCCACCGATGAGTAGGTGCCGGGATCATGGAGCACCGCCTTGACGTCCGCGTAGCGGGAGACGGCCCAGACGCCCCCGGCGACCCGGGGCAGCCGGACGACCGGGCCCAGGGCGCGCAGCCGGGCGTAGGCGGGGTAGGGGTCGGTGAGGTTCTCGTCGCTGAACAGGTCGATGTCCAAGGACGGGACAGGCGCCTGGGCGGGGGCGGTCGGCGAGGACATGGTGAAGGCGGCCCTTCTACGCGGTGGTGGTGCGCGGG